>DATAAQ010000136.1:0-30273 GCA_036260055.1 Gaiellaceae bacterium
CGCCGTTCCGAGGCCGGGGGCCCGTAGGAGCGCGACGAGCGAGGAGACGAGCGCGAGGGCACGCATGAGGCGATCGTGGCGGGAAAGAGCGAACGAGTGGTGCGCGCTCCGTGCCGGAGGTGCAGGAGACCGTCACGAATCGGCGCGGCGCGCGACGCAGGGGCGACGCGACGCGGCTACCCGATGCAGGGCCCGGGCGAGACGGGGGCCAGCCGCTCTTCGAGCGCCCGCAGCACGAGCTCGACCGGGACGGCGTACCCGCCCCGGCCGTTCCGCGTCCCGCCGAAGATCATCGCCACGACCCGGCCCCGGCGGTCGACGACCGGTCCCCCGCTCTCCCCCGGCTGGACCCGGCCGCGCAGGGGGACGACCACGCGCGGGCGCACGCGCCGGCCGTACGCGTCCGGCGCGAGCACCGTGCGAGCCTCGCCTGCCGTCGCGGCGGTCGCCGTGAGTGGCCCGTTGCGTGGATACCCGAGCAGGGCGACGGCGCGCGGGAGGCCGACGGCCGGCCCGGCGTCGAGCGGCGCCGTTCCGAGGCCGGGGGCCCGTAGGAGCGCGACGTCGTTCGTCGCGTCGACGTAGACCGCCCGCGCCCCGACGCTCGCTCCGCCCGGGGCGAGCACGCGCGTGCTCTCCTGCCCCGCGATCACGTGGGCGTTCGTGGCCACGAGCCCCGGCGTCACGACCCAGCCGGATCCCTGCGTCCCCACCCCGCAGGACGTCCCCTCCACCTTGACGACGCCGTCCGCCGCGTCGCGGGCGGCCTCGCTCCGGAGCACGCCCGGGTCCGGCGGCGGCAGGCCGGCCTCGACTCCGGGGAGGAGCGGCAGCGGGTCGAAGCGGTTGAGCGCGGCAAGAACCGCGTCCGGGGGGACCGCCCGCACGAGACGCGGCAGGATCGCCGAGCTCCGGACCTCTCCCCGCAGGCCGAGCGCCGGCTGCTGGAGCGCGAGCACGGCGACGAGCCATCCGAGCGCAAGCGCGAGCACGCCGCCGGCGGCGACGCCGCCGACGCGGTCGACGATCGCGAGGGCGGGTCGCGCCGCCAGGAACGCGCGCACCGGCCGTCCGAGGACGGCGGCCAGCACGCCGAGGACGAAGGCGCCCACGAGCGCGCCCGCCAGCCCCGCGACCGGCGTCCAGGGCGAGTTCTCCGAGAGGAGGTACGGCGCGACGAGCGAGCCGATCACGGCTCCCACGGCGAGTCCCCCGAGCGACAGCGTCTGCGCCGCGAGGCCGCGGGAGAAGCCGAGGAACGCGAAGAGGGCGACGCCGAGCAGCAGGACGACGTCGGCGACGTTCACCCCGCCAGCATACGGACCCCTACACGACGAGGTTCACGAGCCGGCCGGGCACGACGACCGTCTTGCGGATCTCCTTGCCGTCGAGGTGAGAGCGGACGCGGGGCAGCTCCTTCGCGCGCGCCACGAGCTCCTCCTCCGAGAGGCCGACCGCGACCTCCACCCGGTCGCGAACGCGTCCGTTCACCTGGACGACGAGCTCGAACGTCTCGCGCTCCAGCATGGCCGGATCCGCCTGCGGCCAGGGCTGCTCCCAGAGGCGCTCGCCACCGAGCCGCGCCCAAAGCTCCTCGGCGACGTGCGGCGCGTACGGCTGGATGAGGCTGACGGCCGTCTCAGTCGCAAAGCGCACCTCGCCCGCGCGCTCCACGTCGCCCTTCACCCTGTAGATCTCATTGACGAGCTCGAAAAGCGCCGCGATCGGGGTATGGAACTGGAACCGGCGCATGACGTCGTCGGTCACCTTCGCGATCGCCGCGTGCGCGCTGCGGACGAGCGGCCCGCCCGCCGGGGCGGCGGCCGGACCGCCCTCGGCGACCTCCTGGACGAGGCGCCACAGGCGGTCGATGAGCTTGGCGATTCCCTCGATTCCGGCGTCGTGCCATTCCATGTCCTGGTCGGCCGGGCCCATGTAGAGGATGTAGAGCCGCACGGCGTCGGCCCCGTAGCGCTCGACCATTGCGTCGGGCGAGACGACGTTGCCCTTCGACTTGGACATCTTCGCGCCGAGGTAGTGGATCATCCCCTGGTTGAAGAGGCGCAGGAACGGCTCCCGGAAGCCGACGAGCCCGAGGTCGTTCAACACCTTCGTGAAGAAGCGGGCGTAGAGGAGGTGGAGGATCGCGTGCTCGATGCCGCCGATGTACTGGTTGACCGGCAGCCAGTAGTCGGCGACCGCCCGGTCGAACGCGGCCTCCTCGTTGTGGGGGTCGCAGTAGCGGATGAAGTACCACGAGGAGTCGACGAAGGTGTCCATCGTGTCCGTCTCACGGCGGGCATCTCCCCCGCACCGCGCGCACGGTGTCCGCACCCACTCCTCCGCGGCGGCGAGCGGCGAGCGTCCCTTCGGGAGGTACTCGTCCACCTCCGGCAGGAGGACGGGCAGCTCCTCCTCCGGAACGGGGACGGTTCCGCACTCCGCGCAGTAGACGATCGGGATGGGGCAGCCCCAGTAGCGCTGCCGGGAGATGAGCCAGTCCCGCAGGCGGTAGCCCACCGCCGGGCGGCCCTTCCCGCGCCCCTCCAGCCACTCGACGATCGCCTGCTTCGCCTCCGGGCTCGCCAGCCCGGAGAACTGCGCCGAGTCGACGAGCTTCTCCTCGGCCGAGTGGCCGACGAACGCGGCGCCCGCCTCGGGCGCGCCGTCCGCGGGCACGACCACCGTCTTCACCGGAAGCTCGTACCGGTCGGCGAAGGCGTAGTCCCTCTCGTCGTGGGCGGGCACCGCCATGATCGCGCCGGTCCCGTACTCCATGAGGACGTAGTCGGAGACCCAGAGCGGGAGGCGGTCCTCGTTGACCGGGTTCGTGACGAAGCGCCCGGTGAAGACGCCGGTCTTCGGCCGGTCGGGGTCGGTGCGGTCGACCGCCGAGCGGGCGCCGGCGTGGCGCGCGTAGTCGAGCACCTCGCCCTCGTGCGGGGTGCCCGCCACGAGCTCGGGGAGGAGCGGATGCTCGGGGGCGAGCACGAAGAACGTCGCTCCGTAGAGCGTGTCCGGGCGGGTCGTGAAGACGGGAAGATCGACGTCGAGCTCCTCGACGCGGAAGACCACCTCGGCGCCCTCGGAGCGGCCGATCCAGTTGCGCTGCATCGTGAGGACGCGCTCGGGCCACGACTCGAGCAGGGCCATCTCCTCGAGCAGCGTGTCGGCGTACGCGGTGATGCGGAAGAACCACTGCTCCAGGCTCCGGGCCTCGACCTCCGCGCCGCAGCGCTCGCAGCGCCTGTCGATCACCTGCTCGTTCGCGAGCACCGTCTGGTCTCGCGGGCACCACTTCACCGGGGCCTCGCGGCGGTAGGCGAGGCCGGCCTCGAAGAGCTTCAGGAAGAGCCACTGCGTCCAGCGGTAGTACTCGGGCGCGTGCGTGGAGACCTCGCGGTCCCAGTCGATCGCCCAGCCCATCCGGCCCATCTGCTCGCGAATGGCGGCGATGTTCCGCTCGGTGACGGCGCGCGGGTGGCCGCCCTCCCTGATGGCGGCGTTCTCCGCCGGGAGCCCGAACGCGTCGTAGCCCATCGGGCGGAGGACACGGTCGCCGCTGCGTCGGCGCACATGGGTGACGACGTCGCCGAGCGTGTAGTTGAGCACGTGGCCCATGTGGATCTCGCCGGACGGGTACGGGAGCATCTCGAGGACGTACGAGCGGGAGCCGTCGGCGTCCGCGGGAGCATCCGGGTTCGGCACGTGGAACGCGCCCTCGCGCGCCCACACCTCCTGCCACTTCCGCTCGATCGCCTCCGGTTCGTACCGCTCCATCGTCCTCGCTCCCGAAACAACAAGGCCTCTCGTGCGAGAGGCCGTGGAGGAGTCGCGAGACCGGCGTCCGCCGCCCGCTAGGTCCCCCTGCCGATCGTAAGGCCGAGTGCCATTCTGCGCCCGATTCTAGCGGCCGGGGGAGCTCCTGTCCGCTGCCGGGCGCGTGTGCGATGCTCGGGGCCGGACGCCGGGCGGCCTGCTCACCCGCCTCGGAGTGCCGGACCTGTGGCGCCGGGACCCGAGATCCTCTGGCCGTGGTGCGGGATCCGGCCGGAGTGAAGCGTTACCAGTGGTCGCTCCGCAGCCGGACGTCCTGCGCAGTCGTGTGGGGCGAGCCGCGCTTCCGGGCTTCCTCGCTCCGACAGGGGCTACCGGCGCGCCGCCGAGATCGTCCGCGGCGAGCTCCTCCGCCTGTGGCGCCAGGCCCGAGGCGGTCGCCGCCGGCTTCCCGCCGGAGCCGGAGGACGGAGCGAGCCGGGTCGGCCCCGCCTACCGGCCGGTCCGCGCGCCGACGATGCCGAGACCCTCGACGAGCGTGAAGAAGGCCGCCGCGTAGGGCGAGTGGAGCGTGCGGGCGCGCACGTCGTCCCAGTCGATCTGCTCCCGAAGCGACCGCGCCACCTCGAGCACGCTGTCGTAGTCGACGTTGTGCTCGCCCAGCGCGAGCAGCTTCGTCACCATCACGTCCTCGAGGGAGAGCACCGGCATCTCGACCGCCTCCACCTCGAGGAGGCTCGCGCGCGCGAACATCTCCTCGTCGACCGGCCCGCTCGCAGGGCGGAAGATGAGATCGACGAGGACGTCGCCGTCGTGCGCCTTGTAGAGCCACGTCTCCGGCGGCCGCTCCGGCTCCATGCCGACGGCTTCGAGGGCCTCGAGGGCTCGCTCGGCGTCCTCCTGGCGCACCATGAAGTCGAGGTCGTGGTCGGTCTCCGGCCCGCCGCGCGCCCAGCAGGCGAGGCCCCCGCCGAGCAGGAACGGCACGTCCGCCTCGCGCAGCGCGGCGGCCGCCTTCTTCAGCGTGGGCATCATGCGCTCGAACTCCCGGACGCTCACGCAGTCGGGGTACCCTCCACGCCCGATTGAGCAAACGAAGCCGCCCCATTCGCGTCGCCGCGGCGGCGGACGTCCACGCGAGCCCGGAGCGGCGCGCGGAGGTCGAGGAGGCCTTCGCCGGTCTCGGCGGCCGCGCGGACGTGCTGCTCCTCGCGGGCGACCTCACGACGCTCGGCGAGCCGGAGCAGGCCGCCGTGGTGGCGGAGGCGTGCCGCCCGCTCGGGATCCCCGTCTGCGCGGTCCTCGGGAACCACGACTGGCACGGGGACCGCCGCGACGAGCTCGTGGCGGCGCTCGAGGAGGGCGGCGTCGTCGTGCTCGACCGGAGCTGGACCGTCCTCGACCTCGACGGCACGGAACTCGGCGTCGTCGGCACGAAGGGCTTCGTCGGCGGCTTCCCCGACTCGGCGCTTCCCGACTTCGGCGAGCCGCTCCTCCGCCAGGTCTACGCCGAGACGACGGCCGAGGTCTCCGCGCTCGCGGAGGGCCTCCGCGCCGTCGCGCACTGTCCCCTCCGCGTGGTGCTCCTCCACTATGCGCCGACGTCCACGACGCTCGAGGGCGAGCCGAAGGGGATCTACGCCTTCCTCGGCAGCGACCGGCTCGCGCATCCGATCGCCGAGCACACTCCCGACCTCGTCCTCCACGGGCACGGGCACGCCGGCACGTTCGAGGGCTTCATCGGCGCGGTGCCGGTGTTCAACGTCTCGGTTCCGGTGATGGGGCGGGATTTTTGGGTATTCGAGCTACCGAGCGACGAAAGGAGCCCGGATGGCCCGCTGTGACGTCTGCGGCAACGAGTACGACAAGTCCTTCGACGTGACGATGGAGGGCTCGACGCACACCTTCGACAGCTTCGAGTGCGCGATCCACGCGCTCGCGCCGACGTGTGAGCACTGCGGCTGCCGCATCATCGGACACGGCGTCGAGTCGGACGGCCGGATGTTCTGCTGCGCCAGCTGCGCCGAGCAGGCGGGGGTGAGCGGCCTCCGCGACCGGACCGGCTAGCGCTCAAGCGCACGTAAAGCAGGCGGGCGGGCGTTCCGATAGGAACGTCGATGGCCTCGCACGCCCTGCGACTTCCCCTGTCCGCCCGCCTGCGCTGGGACACGTCCCTGCTGACGTCGCCCGACGAGCGCCGCCGGCGCGCGGCGATGGCGCGCGGCGCCGTCTACCTCTACGCGCTCGGAGCCGCCCTCGTCGTCGCGAGCCTGGCGCTACCCGCGGCCGGCCGCGAGACGTGGGGCGTCGTCGCGGTCGGCGCGACAGCAATCGCGGCGGCCGGGGGCCACTGGCTCCTCTTCGACCGCCTCCCGACGCTCGCGTTCCAGGTCTCGGGAGCGATCGGGACGGCGCTCATCACGATCGGGGCGGTGCTGGGCGGCGCGGGCGGGAGCGCGTACGCCTTCTTCTACCTCTGGGTCGTGCTCTACGCCTTCTTCTTCTACGGGCTCGCCGGCGCGTGCGTCCAGCTGGGTCTCGTCGGCGCCGCACACGCGGCGGTGCTCGCCGCGCCCACGGACGTGTTCACGCCCGTCCACGCGCTCGTCCAGATCGGCTCCCTCGCCATGGCGGGCGTCATGGTGCTCGCCCTCAAGTCGCAGATCGCCTCGCTCGTCAGCGGCCTCGTCGCCGGGGAGAAGCGGTACCGCACGCTCGTCGAGCAGCTGCCTCTCGCCATCTACACGGACCACGTCGGCGAGGCCGAGTCCGCAGGGTACGTGAGCCCTCGGATCGAGACGCTGCTCGGCTACGACGCCGAGAAGTGGACGCGGAAGCTCGACCTCTGGATCGAGCTCCTCCACCCGGGAGACCGCGAGCGCGCGCTCTCGGAATACCGCCGCGCCCTCGCCGCCCACGAGCCGTTCGTCTGTGAGTACCGGCTCGTCGCGCGCGACGGCCGGACCGCCTGGTTCCGAGACGAGGACGTCGTCGTCCGGGACGCGGACGGCCGCCCCGCGTACCGGCAGGGCTACATGCTCGACATCACCGAGCGGAAGGAGGCCGAGGAGGCCCTCCGGCAGGGCGAGGAGCGGTTCCGCGCGATGGTCGCGAACGTCCCCGGCGCCATCTTCCGCTGCGCCAACGACGAGCACTGGACGATGGAGTTCGTCAGCGACGCGATCGAAGAGATCTCCGGCTATCCCGCCTCGGACTTCGTCGGCAACCGCGTCCGCTCGTTCGCCAGCGTCATCCACCCGGACGACGACGAGTCGCTCGCCGCCTCGATCGCCGACTGCCGGCCGTACGAGATCGAGTACCGCATCGTCCGCCCCGGCGGCGAGGTGCGCTGGGTGCTCGAGCGCGGCCAGGCGGACCGCGGACCGGACGGCGAGATCCGCATCGACGGGGCGATCTTCGACGTGACGGAGACGCGCGCGGCCGCCGAGGCGCTCCTCGAGGCGAAGGAGTATTCGGAGACGCTCATCCGCACAGCGAACGTGATGATCGTCGGGCTCGACCCGAGCGGGCGCGTCCGCATCTTCAACGAGGCGGCCGAGGAGATCACCGGCTACACCCGCGAGGAGCTGGAGGGCGAGAGCTGGCTCGAGGTCCTCGTCCCGCGCGAGCGCTATCCCGAGGTCTGGGCGGCGTTCGCCGGGCGCAAGGGGGGCGGCGGCCTCCCGGAGGACTTCGAGAGCGCGATCGTCACGAAGAGCGGCGAGGAGCGCCTCATCTCGTGGCGGAACAGCGAGGTCGTCCAGGGCGACCGGGTCGTCGGCACGATCTCCTTCGGCATCGACGTCACGGCGGGCAAGCACCTCGAGGAGCAGCTCCGCCAGTCGCAGAAGATGGAGGCGGTCGGGCGCCTCGCCGGAGGGATCGCGCACGACTTCAACAACCTGCTCCTCGCCATCACCGGCTACTGCGACTTCGCGCTCGCGAAGCTCGGCGACGACCAGCCGGCCGACGACGTCCGCGAGATCCAGAAGGCGGCCGACCGCGCCGCGGGCCTGACGCGCCAGCTCCTCGCGTTCAGCCGCAAGCAGGTCCTCCAACCGCAGCCCGTCGCCCTGAACGACGTCGTCGCCGACCTCGAGGGGATGCTGCGGCGGCTGATCGGCGAGCACGTGCAGCTGCAGGTCGGGCTCGAGCCCGAGCTCGGGCCGGTGCTCGTCGACCGGGGCCAGCTCGAGCAGGTGCTCATGAATCTCGCCCTGAACGCGCGCGACGCGATGCCGGGCGGCGGAACGCTCTCGATCGACACTCGCCGCGTCGAGCTGAGCGAGGCGCGGGCGGAGCGCCACGTCGGGCTGACGGCGGGTCCACACGCCCTCCTCGTCGTCGGCGACACCGGCCTCGGTATGGACGAGCAGACGCGCTCGCAGGCGTTCGAGCCCTTCTTCACGACGAAGGAGCCGGGGAAGGGGACCGGCCTCGGCCTCGCCACGGTCTACGGGATCGTGAAGCAGAGCGGCGGGTCGATCTCGCTCGACAGCGCGCCGGGAAAGGGCACGGTCGTTCGCATCCTCCTCCCGCTCGCGCAGCCGCTGCGCGAGGCGCCGACGGTGCTCGCCCCCGAGCTCGAGCGGCCGCGCGGCTCGGAGACGATCCTGCTCGCCGAGGACGAGCGCGTCGTCCGCGACCTCGTGGCCGAGATCCTCGAGGCAGCGGGCTACACCGTCCTCGCAGCGGCCGACGGGCGCGACGCCCTGCGCCTAAGCAAGGCCCACGCAGGGGACGTCGACATGATGGTGACCGACGTGGTCATGCCGGGGATGAGCGGACGCGAGCTCGCCGAGCGGCTCTGGCTCTCCCGGCCGGAGATGAAGGTGCTCTACATCTCGGGCTACACCGACATCGCCGTCTTCGACCCGGGCGTCCTCGACCCGGGCTCGGCGTTCCTGCAGAAGCCCTTCAGCGCCGCCGAGCTGGCGCAGAAGGTGCGCGAGGTGCTCGACGCTCCCCAGGCGGGCCTCGCCGCCTGACGTCCTAGGCCGCCTCGCGGTCGTCGGCGACGACGCGGCCGTCCTGGAGGCGGATGACGCGGTCGGCGACGTCGAGGAGGGCCGGGTCGTGGGTCGCGACGAGAGCCGAGACGCCGCGCGTGTCGACGAGGTCCCGGATCAGCTCCATGATCGTCCGGGCGTTCTCCGAGTCGAGCTGGCCGGTCGGCTCGTCGGCGAGGAGAAGCGGCGGGTCGTTCACGAGCGCGCGCACGATGGCGACCCGCTGCTGCTCGCCCCCCGAGAGCTCGTACGGCCGATGGTTCGCGCGCCCGCCGAGCCCGACGGCCTCGAGGAGCTCGCGGACGCGCCGGTCGCGCCGCTGCGGCTCGGCCTTCTGCAACCGGAGCGGCACCTCGACGTTCTCGGCGGCCGTGAGGACGGGCAGGAGCCCGAAGCCCTGGAAGACGAACCCGATCGTCGTCCGCCGGTAGCGGACGAGCTCCTCCTCGGCGAGGCCCGACACCTCGGTGCCGGCGACCCACACGCGCCCCGCCGTCGGCCGGTCGAGGCCGCCGACGAGGTTCAGGAGTGTCGTCTTGCCGGACCCCGAGGGCCCGTGCACGACCGCGAGCTCGCCCTCCGCGAGCCCGACGTCGACGTCGCGCAGCGCGTGGACGATCGCCCGGCCGGCCCGGAACTCCCGCGTGAGGCCGTCCGTCCGGACGATCACGGGCCGTCCTCCTCGGGTCGGCGCGGCCGGTCGGGCCAGACGCCGATGTGATCCTCCTCGAGCGCGAGCCGCACGCGGCGCTCGAGCTCGAGCGCCGCCACGTACTCGCGCGGAAGCTGCAGGCGTCCGACGCGGTCGAGCACGGCGAACTCCTCCGCGACGACCTCGTGCCCGTCCGTCGTCCGCCGGCGAAGGGTCTCCGTGCTCGTGCGTCCGTCCCGGATCCGCACCGTGCGGGTCACCTGCGTCGAGACGAGCGGGTCGTGTGTGAGGACGACGACGGTGACGCCGAGCTGCTCGTTGACCCAGCGAAGAGCGGCAAAGAGCTCGGCCGCGCTCGCGGTGTCGAGCTCCCCGGTCGGCTCGTCCGCGAGGAGGAGCTGCGGCTCGTTCGCGAGCGCGACGGCGAGAGCGACGCGCTGCTGCTCGCCGCCCGAGAGGTGCTCGGGGCGCTCGCCGGCGCGCTCGGCCATGCCGACGAGCTCGAGCAGCTGCCGGGTGCGCGCCCGGCGGATGGGTCGGGCGAGCCCGTCCAAGAGCATGGGGAGCTCGACGTTCTGCGCGACCTCGAGGTAGGGAAGCAGGTTGCGCGACGTCTGCTGCCAGACGAAGCCGACGACCCGGCGGCGGTAGACCGTGCGCTCCCGCGGGCGCAGGGCCGTGAGGTCGTAGGTCGCAACCGACGCCCTTCCCGCGGTCGGCGTGTCGACGCCGCCGAGGATGTTCTGGAGGGTCGACTTGCCGCTGCCCGAGGCGCCCACGACCGCGATCACCTCGCCGCGCTCGACGTGCAGGTCGAGGCCCTGGAGGGCGACGACCTCGAGGTCGGCGACCTTGTAGATCTTGACGAGGTTCTCGCAGACGACGAGGGCGCCGTCGGAGCCCGGGCGCGGGCGCACGCTCATCGCTGCTCCGCCCTCAGCGCACGGCCGAGCTGCGCGCGGCGGGCCGCGGCGCCGGCGGCCGCGACGGCGGCCGCGAGAACCGCGAGGACGGCTCCCGCCAGGAGCCCGACTGCTGTGAGATCTCGGGTGATCACCGGCGCGGCCCCCGTGAAGGCTGTCAGATCGATCCCCGGCGCGACGAGGTGCGGGATCGCGAGCCCGAGGCCGACGCCGATCGCGAGCGCGACGAGCGTGGAGGGGACGAGCTCGAGCGCAGCGACGCCGAGAGCCTGGCGGGACGAGAGGCCGAGAGCCCGCAGGTAGACCACCTCGCGCGCCCTCGCCCGCGCCGCGAGCGTGGCCGCCAAGACGACCGCCAGCCCGGCGAGGATGCCGCCCAGGAGCGCGGCGGCGCGGAAGCCGTCGAGCGTCCCCGCGACGAGCGGCGAGTCGCGGAGCGAGCGCTCCACGTCGCGGCGGGAGACCACCGAGGCAGCGGGGAGCGCCCGCCGAAGCGCGGCCCCCGCGGCCGGGCCGGCGCGGACGTAGAGCCGGTTCGGCCGCACCAGGCTCTCGCCGAGCCCTGCACGGACGCGCTCGAGAGGCACCACCGCGACGGGCCCCCCGGCACCCGCCCCGGCCACGCGCTCGCGCCGCTCGACGGCGACGAGCGTCAGCTCCCGCTGCTGCGACTGCACGGTGAACGGCTCTCCGGGCACGACCGCGGCGCCCTGGACCGGACGGCCGGTGAGGACGGCGGGAACCGCGCCGTCCCGGCCGCGCCCGAAGGGGAGCGGCTCTCCGGCCGGCGTCCCGGCGACGACCTCCGCGTAGGCCTCGGCGTCGAGCGCGAGCACCGTCAGGCCGCCGAGCGTCCCCGCGCCGCCGGTGACGACGCGCGCGTCCTCGTCGACCCAGGCGCGGGCGACCGCCTCCCCCTCCCGCGCGACGGCCGCCGCGGCGGCGGGCTCTGCCGCGTCTCCGCGGACGTCGACGCGGTAGTCCGCCCCGACCCGCTCCCACGCGACCTCCGCGTGACCGTGGCTAATCGTCCGCGCCTCGACGGCGGCGAAAACGGCGACCGAGACCGCCAGAACGGTCACGAGCAGGGGGATCCCCGTCGCGCTCGGACGCCGGGCGACGCGTCTCGTGCCGAGCGCCGCCACGAGGTCCCGTCGCCGGGCGGCGAGGCGGGCGACCCCGGCCAGGGGCAGCGGGTACACGCGCAGGGCCACCATCCCGGCCGCGAAGGCGAGGAGCACCGGGACTGCGGCGAGGTATGGGTCGGGACCGGCGGCCGCACCGCCGGCGAGCCCTCTCCGCCGGAGGAGGTGCACGCCGACGAGCGAGAGCGCGACGACCAGGCCCTCGAGGACGAGCCGCCGCGGCGACGGCAGCCGAGCCGCCGCGTCCTCGCGGACCTCGAGCGGCACCGCCCGGGCGGCCGGCCCGGCAGCGAGGGCGACGAAGAGGACGGCCGTCGCGACGACGATGCCGGCCACGGACCACGCCGGGAAGGGGCCCGCGCGGCCGTCCACGAGGGTCGCGGCGAGGTACGCGAGGAGCGCGACCGGCGCGGCGAGAAGGAGGGCCTCCGCCGCCTGGGCCGCGAGCACCTGGAGCGCGGAGGCACCACGGCTCCGCGTGAGCGCGATCGCCTCCCTGCGCCGGTCGACGACGAGCGAGGCGAGGAGCCCGACGACCGCGAGCGCGGCCGCGAGCAGCCCGATCTCGACGGTCGCGAGGAGCGTCGTGGCGAGCTCCCGCCGCCGCTCGTAGCGGTCGAGCACCGCGGGAAGGCTCGTGCGGACGTACGTCTCCGCAGGGCGCACGAAGCGTCCGTAGCGTGCGTCCAGCCGCCGGAGGTCGGTCTCGAGCGCCGGCAGGCGCGCGCCGTCGAAGGCGGCGGGCTCGACGGCGTAGCGCCACGTGTACTGCAGCGGCATCGGGTGGACCGCGTCCGTGAGCGCCCCGTAGGCGTTGGCCGCGTAGAGCGCGTAGGCGTATACGAAGCGGTGGTCGCCGCCGGGCGTCTCCTCGACGAGGGGCTCGTTCAGCTGGGCCTGGGCCGACCAGAGATGGCTCCCCCGCTCGCGCGGCTCCCACAGGCCCGTCACCCGGAGGACGAGCGGCGAGCGCTCCTCGAGCGCGACGCCGCGGATGAGCGGGTCGCCGGCGTCCGAGGTGAAGACGAGCCTGTCGCCGACCTCGACGGCCAGGAGCTGCGCGGCGGTCCGCGAGAAGGCGACCTCGAACACCCGGGCGCGGTCGATGCGGCCGACGACGTCGACGCGTGCGCTCCCGACGGTCGGCTCGGGAAGCCGGCCCTCGACGGCGCGCACGTGTCCGTCGAGGCCGCTCGCCTGCCGCAGCGTGACGTAGCGCGTCGTCCCGGGAAGAGGCGCGCCCGCCTGGAGCGAGTAGCGCGGCGAGTCGACGACCGCCGTCCTCTCGCCGACGACGGCCTCGACGGCACCGAGCAGACCGGCGAGCTCCTCGCCGCGGGCCGCGACGCGCGCGAGCGGCTCGTCCTCCAGCCCCGCCGGGATCCGGCCGGCGCGGAGGATCTCGACGTCCCGCTCGAGCGCGCTCGCCCGCGCGACCTCGTGCCGGAGGCCCTCGTCGGCCATCTCGTTCAGCGCCCGCGGCACCGCTGCGACGACGAAGCTCGCGAACCCGACGACGGCGAGCGCGGCGAGGACGACCGGCCCGTCGCTGCGGAGCCGCTCGAGGAGCACGCGCGTGGTCCCGACGAGCGAGAGCGGCCCCCGCGCGAGCCGGGCGAGCCGGACCTCGGCGCGGACGGCCATCAGCGCACCTCCCCCGCCCGGACGGCCGCGGCCACGTCGACCTTGCGGAGCAGCCGAACTTCGAGCGCGATGATGAGGACGAGCGCGAGGAGCATCGCCGCCTCGAGCCAGGCGACGGTCACCCAGGGGACCTCCACGATGGGCCGCGGGAAGGGTCTCGCTCCCGTCTGCGTGAGCGAGACCGTCGGGAGGACGAAGTGCGCCAGGAGGAGCCCCAGCGCCGTCCCCCCGGCGAGGCTCAGCGCGACGAGGAGCCCGTTCTCGAGCACGAGCCAGCCGGTCAGCTGGCGCGAGGAGAGGCCGAGCGAGCGGACGACGGCGAACTCGGTCGTCCGCTCGCGTGCCGAGACCGCGGAGCTGACGGCGAAGCCGACCGCGGCGAAGACGGCCGCGGCCAGGAAGCCGAGCGAGAGCGCGCCGATCGTCCCGAGCGCGACCGGGTCGTTCTGAAGCGCCGCCGCGCGCCCCTGCCGGCTCACCGCCTCGGCGCTCGAGAAGGGCGCCGCCCGGAGGGTCTCGGCGACGCTCTCCGCCTCCCCGGGCGCGGTGTCGAGCCACCAGCTGCTCGCCTCCGGGCGGGTAGCGCGAGCGAGGTAGACGAGCTCGCCGTACGTCCCGGGGTCGATCACGAGCGCCGGCGTCGCGGGCTCGACCGTGGGCACGCCGCTCAGGGAGCCGGCGATCTCGATCGACCGCCGCGCGCCCGCCAGCTCGACGGGGAAGAGCTCGCCCGGACGGGCTTCCGACGCGTCGAGGAACGTGCTCGTCGCGAGCGCCGGCAACACCTTGGGCGGGCTCGGCGCGCCCGGGAAGAGCCGGAAGACGACCTCGGCCTCCGTCTGGCTCGTCGCTCCCGTCGTGAAGAAGAGGTCGAGCCCTTCCGCGTCCGCCTCCAGGAGGCCTCTCGGCGCCCTCTCCGCGTACGGGAGGTCGGGTTCCCGCACCGACCAGGGGGCGGGCGTGAGCGGCACGGACCTCAGCGCTCCCGGCGGCCCGGCCTCGAGCGACTCGACGGTGAGGATTCCCTCGCGGGAGACCTGGTACGGGGCGATCACGGTGAGCTCCACGGCCACGAGCTCGAGCGGGTACGCGGGCGCCGCCTCGGCCCCGCCCGCGACGGGCGGGACGAGCTCGATCTCGAACCGGCGCGCGCGCTGCCGGCGTCCGAGCTCGCCGGCCCTGTACCAGTGGAGGAGTCCCGCCCGGTCGCGGAGGACGAGCGCGAGCGACGGGGAGGCGACCGCGAAGCTCTCGAGCCCGGGGACGCCCCCGAAGAAGCCGAAACGGCGGACGCGCGGGTCGAGGTCGACCCGCGCCGTCACCGCGAGCCGCGTCGGCTCGCCGGGTAGGCCGAGGCCGGCGAGGACGGGGCGCTCGGGGACGAGCGGGTCGAAGACACGCTCGACCGGCCGGCCGGCGAGGTCGGAGCGCAGCGAGACGACGGACGCGGCCTCTGCGGCGTCGAGCGCCACCACGGCGCCGCGCGGCCCGTCGAGCGCGAACGTGTCCTCGACGACCGGCACCGCCTTGCGCACGCCCTCGAGGGCCTCGTAGGCGCGCGGGAAGGCGACGGCGGGCAGCGCGCCCGACCGCTCGTCGGGGCGGACGCGCACGTCGGCGCCGGTCTCGTAGGCAGCCTGGTCTTCCTGCGAGCGGGACCAGGTGCTCCCGAAGGCGGCCGCGAAGAGGCCGATGGCGAGCGCGAGGGTGAGCAAGAGCGCCGAGCGGGCGTAGCCGCGAGGCCGGCGCGACAGCTGGCGTACGCCGAGGGGGGCGACGACGCCGCGCGCGGGACCGCCGAGACGCTCCGCCAGCCGCGTGAGCGCGGGGACGATTCGGAGGGCGAGGACCGCGCCCGCCAGGAGGCCGAGCGCGGGCGCCGCGACGAGCAGCGGATCGATGCCGAGCCGGCCCTGGGCGTCCTCGATCAGCGGAGCGCCGTACCGGCGGAGCTGCCAGTAGGCGAGGAGCGCGAGGGCGAGAAGGACGACGTCGAGGCGCGCCCGCTGGACGATCCCGCGCGCGGGCGGGCGTCCGATCGCGGCGACCGCGAGCGCGACGCGCGGCGACCGTAGCGCCGGGACGACGAGGGCGACAACGCACGCCGCGCTCGCGACCGCGGCGAGCCCGTAGGCCTCCGGGCCGACCCGGGGGGAGAGGGCGAGGTCGATCTCCGCGAGCGGCCCGACCCGCTCGAGGAGCCGCAGCGAGGCGGCGGCGACCCACGGCCCGGCGAGCGCCGCGGGGACGGCGAGGAGGGCGCCCTCGAGCAGCGCGACCGTTGCAATGCGCCGGCCGTCGGCTCCGCGCGCGGCGAGGAGCGCCGTCTCGACCCGCCGCTCCTCCGCGATCAGGAACGCGGTGAAGAGCAGCGCGTACGCGGCGAGGATGGCGAGCTGGAGCGAGGGAACGAGCACGCCCGAGCGCGCGACGAGGAGCGACCGCTCGGCGTCACGGAGGAGCCCGGCCAGGCCGCCGTCGACCTGGAAGCCCGTCCCCCCGGCGGCGAGCCGGTCGTCGAGTCGCTCGAGCGCGCGACGGAGCGGTCCGACCTCCTCCACCTCCAGCGCTGCGAAGCTCGGGGCGGCGCGCCACCGGACCTCCTCCGCTCCGGCGGCGAGCTCGAAGAACGTCGCCCTCGGTACGACGAGCGGGCCGAACGTGGTGAAGTCTGCACGCTGCACGCCCCCGAGCTCGAGCGGGCTCGCCCGCCAGAAGGCGGCGGCGGGGTCGAGCGCGCGGAAGACGCCGCTGACGCGGACGTCGAGCCGTCGTTCCTCGCCTGTGCGGGCCGCCACGGGGAGGACGGCGCCGAGGGAGACGCCCAGCGCTCGCGCTGCGGGCTCGGAGAGCGCCGCCTCGACGGCGACGCCGCGTCCCGGCCACGTCCCGGCCACGAGATCCGCATGGCGCTCGATCCCCTCCAGGAAGCCGAACACCGTCAGCGCGCCCGCCCCCCGGCCGAGCAGTGTGAACGAGGACGAGCGGCCGCCGCGGTGGAGGTCCGCGCCGCTCGCGGCGAACGTCCGCCCGAGGGCGCCGGTCACGCGGGCGTCGGCGGCCGCGTAGTCCTCAGCCGGGACGTGGGCGGAGATCTCGACGGTGGTCTCCTCCACCGGAGCGCTCGCGAGAGCGCGCTCGAGCCCGGCTTCCGCGACGGCGTCGGAGTAGATCGGGATCGCCGCTACGAGCGTCGCGGCAACCAGCACGGTGACGAACGCGCCGCTCAGAAGGAGCCAGCTTGCAGCGGCCCGCTGCACCACGAGTCGGAAGGCGCCCACCTAGACCGTTCGACGTCCGCCGGGCGGACGCAGTTTGCGCGCGGCGTCGGGCGCGCCGTATCCTCGGGAGCCGTGCCAGCCGTCGTCCTCGGGCCGGGGGAGCTCGTCCACGAGCGGCCTTTCACCGACCCCGCGCACACGAGCCGGGAGGCTGGGCTCATGGAGGACGCGCTCTCGGAGCTGCGGAAGCGGGCCGCGACCTGGGTCGGCGACGATCGGCGCGGCGTCGTCCTCCGGGAGCGCGACGACGAGGGCCACCGCCACCTGATCGTCGTGCCCGACACCCGGGCGCTTCTCGAGGCCGACGGGCTCACCGCGGTGGGCTTCTTCGGCCATCCGCGGGACGACGTCGACCACGGCATCCTCTTCGAGCTGGAGGACGAGCTCGTGGCGGGAATGGAGGCCTACGCCGACGCCGGCCTCCTGACGTACTACGACGTCGAGCTCCCGAAGAGCCGTTACGGCAACCTCGTCCTCTTCGCGACGCCCGATATCCCAGCGGAGTGGGTGGCCGACGCGGTCCACCGGCGCGCGGTCGAGATCTCGCCGCGGCACTACTACGACGTGAGGCTGCACAAGGGGCGCATCGCCGGACGGCTCCTCGACGGAGGCGGGCTGACGATCGAGCGGACGAAGTACTTCGACTTCGCCGGCGAGGAGGAGTGGCGCGCGCTCCGGCGCTTCGCCTGAGACTTGGCTCCCGCTACGCGGGCGGCGCGGCGGGCGGCCTGCGGCGCCGCTGATAGCGGGACCAGAGGCGCCGGCCCAGCCAGAGGAGCACGACCCAGCGAAGACGTCCGAACATCGCCCGAGGTTATGACCCGGGCGGGCCCGCGCGTAACGTCGCCGCGGTCGTCAGTGGAGCCAACGGGACTCGAACCCGTGACCTTCGCGCTGCCAGCGCGACGCTCTCCCAGCTGAGCTATGGCCCCAGATGCGCCTCCCAGTCTAGCCGCGGGCGACCGCCGCCGTCAGTCCCGTCCCGGACCCCGGCTCGCCGCGGCGCTTTTGCCCGCGGGGCGGGCCGGAAAGACGAGGGAGGTGCCCGAGAAGACCGACTACAGCCCCGTCACGGAGCGTGCGCCGGAGGCCGAGCAGCGCAAGGAGCGGCGCACGTGGGCGCCTTTCCTGCTCGGGTTCCACGCGTTCTGGATCTACGCCCTCCTCGTCGCGGGCATCATCCTCCTCGTCATCTACCTCACCGGGGGGTTCGGCGAGGGCGGCACCGAGCGCTAGTCAGGCGCCGACGGCCAGCTCGACAGAGGGGACGTCGCCCCAGAGCTCTTCGAGCCGGTAGAACTCGCGCGCCTCGGGTGTGAACACGTGGAGGACGACGTCGAGGTAGTCGACGACGATCCAGCGCGCCTCGGCGACTCCCGCAACGCTCCGCGGGACGAGGCGCTCGCCGTGCTTGAGCTGCTCGTGCACCTCGTCGTAGATCGCCTTCGTCTGCCGAGGGTTCTGTCCCGTGCAGAGGACGAAGTAGTCCGTGTAGGAGCACACGGGCCGCATGTCGAGGATGACGACGTCGCCGGCGAGCTTCTCCTGCGCGAGCTCGGCGATGCGACGGGCTTGCTGGATCGGCGTCAGCGGCCTGTTTTCTCCTTCGTCATCTGCCCTCAGCCTAGCTCTGCCCTCGGAGGGCGGTCAACAACCATCGTAGAGGCGGAGCTCCGCGATCAGCTCGCCCACCCGCTCGGGCACGAGGCCGTCGATCGGCTCGGCCCCCGCGACGCGGCGGCGGACCTCCCTCGACGAGATCGGGATCTCCGGGATCTCGAAGAAGTCCACGCGCTCCGGCCGGGCCAGGCCCGCGAGCACCGGCTCGAGCTCCTCCCGCGGATACCCCGGCCTCGTCGCGACGCCGAGGCGGACGTGCGCGAGAACGTCGTCCGGCTGCCGCCAGCGGAGGAAGGCGGCGAACTCGTCGGCTCCGACGAGGAAGACGACGTCGCCCCACTGCGCCTCGGCCCAGCGAGCCGTGTCGACGGTGTACGAGGGCCCGGGCCGCTCGAGCTCGTGGCGCGAGAGCTCGACGCGCGGCCGTCCACCGAAGGCCGCCTCGGCCAGGCGGAAGCGCGTCTCCGCGTCGGTTCCCACGCGCTTGTGGGGCGGCGTCCCCGTGACGACGACGACGAGCCGGGCGAGCGCGAAACGGACGAGCGCCGCGTCGGCGAGCGCGACGTGGCCGTTGTGCGGAGGGTCGAACGCGCCGCCGAGGAGCCCCGTCACTCCTCGAACTCCACGACGTCGCCGGGACGGACGCCGGCCGCGCGGAGCTCGTCCTCGGACGCCTCTCCGCGAACGCGGTAGCCGCCGTCCGTCCGGAAGATGCGGGCGCCCCGCCGGCGCGGCGGCAGCGGCCGGTACACGAGGTAGTCCGCCATCTCCTCGTCCACCGGAGGGGCGGGGGCACGCTCCGGGACGAGCTCGAAGAGGGCGCGCGCGAGCTCGCCGACGCCCTCGCCCGTCACGGCGGAGGTCCGGAGCACTGCCCGCACGCGCGGGTCGTCGGGCTCGAACGTCGCCGCCCCGCCCAGGTCGGCCTTGCTCAGCACGACGACCTGCGGCCGCTCCGCGAGCCCCGCCCCGTAGGCGGCGAGCTCGCGGTCGATCGCGTGAAATCGCTCCGCGACGGGCTCCCGGGCGTCGATCACGTGGAGGAAGAGACGGGCGCGCTCGAGGTGCGCCAGGAACTCGTCGCCGAGGCCGACGCCTTCGCTCGCCCCCTCGAGGAGGCCCGGAACGTCGGCGACGGTGAGCTGGCGCCCGTCGGGAGCCTCGACGGTGCCGAGCACCGGCGCGACCGTCGTGAACGGGTAGTCGGCCACCTTCGGCTTCGCGTTCGAGAGGCGGCGGAGGAGGGACGACTTCCCTGCGTTCGGGAAGCCGAGAAGCGCCGCGTCGGCGAGCAGCTTCAGGCGGAGCTCGAGCTCGGCCTCCTCGCCGGGCGAGCCGATCTCCGCGATCCTCGGCGCCTGGCGCGTCGGGCCCGCGAAGCGGCGGTTGCCCGCGCCGCCGTGCCCGCCGTGGGCGACGACGACGCGCGCGCCGGCGTGGGCGAGGTCGGCCAGCAGCCGGCCCTCCGCGTCGAAAACCTGCGTCCCGACGGGCACGCGGAGCTCGCTGTCCTCCCCCTCGGCGCCGTGACGGTTCGACCCCTCGCCGTGCCGCCCGCGACCCGCCTGGAAGTCACGCTTCCGCGCGAAGAAGGAGAGGTCGCGGAGATCCGGGTCGGCCGTGAGGAGGACGTCGCCGCCGTCACCGCCGTCGCCGCCGTCCGGCCCTCCCCTGGGCACGTACTTCTCGCGCCTGAAGGAGAGGGCGCCGTCGCCGCCGCGGCCGCCGCGGACGCGGATCCGCGCGCGGTCGTGGAACATCGCCGGCCTAGCGAACCGAGACGATGCGGCCTGCGCCGTTCGTCTCGAACGCGACCGTCCCGTCGCGCTTGGCGAAGATCGTGTGGTCGCGGCCGAGGCCGGTCCCCGGACCCGCGCGGAAGCGCGTGCCCCGCTGGCGCACGACGATCATCCCTGCCTTGATCTCCTGGCCGTCGAAGATCTTGACGCCGAGCCGCTTGGA
This sequence comes from Gaiellaceae bacterium, assembly GCA_036260055.1. Lineage (GTDB taxonomy): Bacteria > Actinomycetota > Thermoleophilia > Gaiellales > Gaiellaceae > DASQWP01. The sequence goes on from DATAAQ010000136.1 coordinate 20,014, forward strand.
CTCGGAGTCGCGACCGTTCTTCGACGAGCCCAGTCCCTTCTTGTGGGCCATCAGGCCTTCTCCTCGCTCTTCTTCCTGCTCGTGCTCTTTCGCGCCGCCGCGGCCGGCTTCTTCGCCGCCGTCTTCCTCGCGGCCGGCTTCTTCTCGGCGGCCTCCTTCTTCGCCGCCGCCGGGCGCGCGGCCTTCTTGCCGATGGACTCGATCTCGATCTGCGTCAAGCGGGCACGGAAGCCGTTCCGGCGGCGGTAGCCCGTGCGGCGGCGGTGCTTGCCGACGACGACCTTCTCGCCGAGGACGTGCGCCGCCACCTTCGCTGTCACCTGCTGGCCCTTGACGCCGTCCCCGAGCGCAGGATCGCCGTCGCCGCCGAGCATGAGCAGGTCCGGGTGGAAGGTCTTCCCCTCCCCGACGGACAGGCGGTCGACGAGCAGGCGCTCGCCCTCGCGGACGCGGTACTGCTTCCCTCCGATCCTGACGACGGCGTAGGCGCTCATGACGTGGAAGGAGCGGGCTCCTGGCCCGCTTCCGGAGAGGATTCTAGCGGCTTCTTCCTGCGTCCGCGCCCGCCGCGGCTGCCCCGCCGCGTCTTCTTCTTCGGCTTCTCCTCGGCGGCTGCGGCCTCGTCGCCGCCGCCTGCGGCCGGCTCCTCGGGCTCCTCGGTCGTCGCCTCCGCCTCCGGAGCCGGCGCGGTCGCGGGCTTCTTCTTGCGCCCCCGGCCTCCGCGGCTCCCGCGCCGCGTCTTCCGCTTCGGCTTCTCCTCCTCCTGCGCCGCGGCCTCGCCGCCCTCCTCCTCCGGAGCGGCCCCGTCGACCGCCGTGCCGGGCGGCGTGCCGTCGGCGAGCACGGCCGTCGCCGACGTGCGCCCGGCCTGCTCGACCCGGACGCGCACCGTCTCGCCGACCCGCGCGGCCGCCCCGGTCACGGTGATGACGTATCCGTCGCGGCGGGCGATCGCGTCCTCGTCGTCGTGGAGGTGGACGTCGACCAGCGTGACGTCGAGCTCCTCGCCGGGCGCCACGGGGAACGCCTGCGGGTCGATCTCGGCCGCCTTCCCCTCGGCGAGCACCTTGAAGTGATCCTGGCGAAAGCTCTTCTTCGTCTTGAACGCGAACCGGCGGCCCGTCTCCTTCTCGAGCTCGTCGAGCCGCACGCCGCCAGGCCCGATGAGCATGCCGGCGACGTTCGAGTTGAGCTCGACGAGGAACCCCTCGCTCTTCGAGCCGGCCACGTGCGCGCGCAGGCGCCGCTCGATCTCGACGGCATGCGTCTCGGTCGAGACGACGACCCCGTTGCCGTCGCAGGTCGCGCACCTCACGGTGAGGATCTCGCGGGGGCCGTCCGTGACGTTCTGCCGCGTCATCTCGACGAGCCCGAGGGGCGAGATCTCGACGACGTACGTCTTCGTGCGGTCCCGCTGCAGCTCGCCGTTGAGAGCGTCCTCGACGAGCTGGCGGTTCTTCGGGTTCGCCATGTCGATGAAGTCGATGACGATGATCCCGCCGATGTCCCGGAGGCGGAGCTGCCGCACGACCTCTGTCACGGCCTCGAGGTTGTTCTTCGTGATCGTGTCCTCGAGCCGCGCGCTCGACTGCTTGCCCCGGCCCCCGACGAAGCGGCCGGTGTTGACGTCGATGACGGTGAACGCCTCCGCGTAGTCGAAGATGAGGTAGCCGCCCGAGGGCAGGTCGACGCGGCGGTCGAGCGTCGAGAGGACCGCTCCGCGCACACCCGCCTTCTCGAGCAGCGGCTGCTTGCCGCCGTACTTCTCGACGCGGGCGGCGAGCTCGGGCGACGTGCGCTTGAGGTAGCCGACGATCTTCCGGTACGTCCGCTCGTGGTCCACGAGGACGCGTTCGAAGTCGCGGATGAAGAGGTCGCGGACGATGCGGAGCGGGAGCTCCGCCTCCTGGTAGACGAGCGCCGGGGCCCCCGTGCGCCCCGCCCGCCCCTTGATCGTGGCCCAGAGCTTGACGAGGAGCTTGAGGTCGCCCGTCAGCTCCACCTCGGAGGCTCCCTCCGCGGCGGTACGGACGATGATGCCGCCCTCGGGCACCTCCAGTGTCTTGCAGATCGCCTTGAGGCGGTCGCGCTCGGCGTCCTCCAGCCGCCGCGAGACGCCGATGCCCTCGCCGAAGGGCGTGTAGACGAGGAAGCGGCCCGGCAGGGAGATCTCCGTCGTCAGGCGTGCGCCCTTCGTGCCCATGGGATCCTTGACCGCCTGCACGAGGACTTCCTCGCCCCGCGAGATGAGCTCGTGGATCTTCCGGCCCTGCCGGCGCCCCTCGAGCTCCGGGACGACGATCTCGTCGACGTAGAGGAAGCCGTTCTTCTCGAGGCCGATGTCGACGAACGAGGCCTCCATCCCGGGGAGGACGTTGTCGACGACGCCCTTGTAGATGTTGCCGGCGATCGAGCGGTGCCCCGGCCTGCCGAGGTAAACCTCGGCCGGCTTCCCGTCCTCCAGCACGGCGACGGTCTGCTCCCCGACCTCGACGGAGACGACGATCTCCTTCTTGACCTGGGGGAGCGCCCGGCGCGCGCGCCCCGCCTGCGCCGGCTTGCGCTCCGTGCGGCGGCGTCTGGGCTTCGGCTTCGGCTCCTCCTCCGCCTTGGCCTCGGCCGCCTCCTCGGGCTTCGCCGCGGTGTCGGTCTTCTTCTTGCGGGCGCGTCCGCCGCGCGTCCCCCGGCGGCGGGCGGGCTTCTTCTCAGGCTCCTCGGCCGCCTGCGCGGCCGGCTCCTCCTCGGGGGGTGCTTCCGGAGCGGCGGCCTCGGCGGGCGCCTGCTCCTGCTTGCGCTTCCTGCGAAACCAGGGCACGTAATCGAGCTCCTTTCGGGCGCACGCTTCGCCCGGCGCCGGTCCGGCGATCGAGCAGGCGAGACGTGTCGGCCACGGCTGTCATGAATTCTCGGCGCCGGGATCCCGCTCGCCCGATCCGGGCTCGGTCCTCCCTACGCATTCCCGTCCAGCGTAGCAGCGGCGCGAGCCTACGCGGCGGCCGGGCGGATCCGGGAGCGCTTGCGCTCGACCGCGCGAAGCCGCTGCCGCAGGCGGGCCCACGCCCACGGCTCGACCTCCTCGTAGCGCCCCGACGAGACCTCCGCCTGGGTCGACTCGAGGTACTCGAACCAGGCGTCCGCCTCCTCGATCGCCAGCGTCTCACGCGCCTCGCGCGTGTCCTCGGTGCTCATGGCCCGACAGGCTAGGACCGGGACCGGACGGACCGAAGGAGGTCCTCGAAGCGCTTCGTCCCGCCCGACTCGAAGTACGCGATGGCGGCCTCGCCGAGCGCGCGCGTGCCGGCGAACGCGATGGCTCCCTGCGCCGCCCAGCCGACCACCGGGACCGCGCCGACAACCGAGCGGGCGACCGCCCGGAGCCCGAAGCCGGCGGCGACCACGGGCAGCAGCTCGAGCGCCCGCTCGCGGTCGATCTTCTCGCCGTGCGCGGCGGCGATACGGAAGACCATGCGGATCTGGTTCAGGAGCAGCACGGGGAGGTCGGCGCCGGGGATGAAGATGGCCGCGGCGAGGATCCCGTTCTGGCGCGCGAAGCCGCGGACGACGCTCTCGCTGACCGGCCGGCGGAGCACGGGCAGCTTGGCGGCGAGGACGTACCCGTTGTCGCCCGCGCGGCCGGCGATCCGCTCGGCGATGCGGGCGAGGGGGAGCTCCTCGCTCGGCGCGACCGAGACGACGTCGGTGGCGAGGACGTAGGGGACGTCGACGGGCTCCTCCGGCGGCTCGCCCACGAGCACGCAGAGCACCTCGACGCCGTTCCGGTCCGCGAGCCGCAGCACCGCCTCGTCCTCCGGACCGGGGCGCGGCCCGTCGACGACGTGCACGAGGACCTTGGCTCCCTGGACGTCGTACGTCGTCACCTCGCGCCCCGTCAGGTCGCGGACGGCGTGCTCGTCGCCGCCCGCGACGAGCGCCTCCCTGAGCGCGCGGCCGTGCCCGGGCGCCCCCGAGACGAGCAGCGGCCGGAAGTCCTCGCCCGCGGCGCGGATCTCCTTGACGACGCTCCAGACGGCCGTCGGCTTGACGGGCAGCGTTCTCAGGGTCGTCCCGCGAGACGGCCGCGCACGTGGATGCCCTCGAGGATCCCGATCATGATCAGCGTCGTGATCATCGAGCTTCCCCCGTAGCTCACGAGGGGAAGCGGGATCCCGGTCACCGGCGCGATCCCGATCGTCATGCCGACGTTGATGAAGAGCTGGAAGAGGAGGGCGAAGACGATCGTCCCCGCGACCGTCGCGGTGAAGAGGTCGGGCGCGACGGCGATGATCTTGAGGCCGCGCCAGACGAGGAGCCCGTAGAGCAGGAGGAGGATCGAGGCGCCCAGGAACCCGCGCTGCTCCGCGAGCGACGAGAAGATGAAGTCGGTGTTGTGCTCGGGGAGGTAGTTGAAGCGGGTCTGGGTGGCGTTGGCGACGCCCCGCCCGTCGAAGCCGCCCGACCCGACGGCGGTCACGGACTGGTTGACGTTGTACGTCGAGCCGCTGGGGTCGACGTCCGGGTTGACGAAGCCGACGAGCCGGTCGCGCTGGTACGGCTCGAGCACCTCCACGCCCGCCGAGGGGAGGAACCAGAGGATGCCGGCAGCGAGGAGCCCCGCGACGACGCCGAGCGCGGCGAGGTGGCGCCACGGGGCGCCCCCGAGGAAGAGGACGCCGAGGACGGCCGCGCCGTAGATCAAGGAGGTGCCGAAGTCCGGCTCCTTGAAGACGAGGAGCACGAGGGGCGCCGCGAGGGCGACGACGCCCGCGGTCGTACGCCATTCCCCCACGCGCTGACGGCGCTCCGCCACGAAGCCCGCCAGGAAGACGATGAGCACGATCTTGCCGAGCTCGGAGGGCTGGAAGTTGAAGAACCCGATCTCGATCCACCGTTTCGACCCGCGCACCTCGACGCCGAGGACGTAGACGGCGAGCAGGAGGACGACCGCGACGCCGTAGAGCGGCACCCGCAGGCGCCGGTAGACGTCGGGGTTGACGGCAATCGCCGCGGCGAGGAGGACCGCGCCGACGGCGACGTAGAGCGTCTGACGGGAGACGTAGTAGTCGGGATTTCCGGGAACGTCGCGGCGGGTGACGGCTTCGAGGATCCAGAGCCCGTAGGCGACGAGCCCCGCCGTGGCGGCGAGGAGGAGATAGTCGACGTGCCGAAGGAAGGCGCCGACCTCCCAGGCGGCCGCCTCGGCGCGCTGCCCCGGCGTCGCGACCCGCGTCGCCATCAGTCGCTCTCCTGGACGGTCGCCACGTAGCTCTCCGGGTCGACGTCGAAGTAGGCCTCGAACACGCGGAGCGCGGTCGGAGCGGCGGCCGTGCCCCCGTTGCCGCCGTTCTCGATGAGCGCGCAGACGGCGATCTCGGGGCTCCCGTAGGGCCCGTAGCCGCACCACCACGACTGGTCGCGCAGGCCGGAGAAGCCGGGCAGCTGGACGAACTTCTCCGCCGTGCCCGTCTTGCCGGCGATCGGGACGGGGAAGTCCTGGAACACGTTCACCGACGTCCCGTAGCTCTCGTGGGTCGCCTGGTAGAGGCCTTCCTGGATGACGGCGAGAGCGCTCGGGTCGATTCCGATGTCCCTCGGCGGCTTCGGCGTGTACGGCCGCAGGACGACCGGCGGCTCGCCCTCGTTGCGCGGCTCCTCCACCGCCTTGACGATCTGCGGCTCCACGAGCTTGCCGCCGTTCGCGATCATCGCGTACGCGCGCGTCATCTGGAGCGGGGTGACGAGCATGTCCCCCTGGCCGATGGCGAGCTGTACGGAGTCGCCGCTCGTCCAGATCTTGTCGATCTCGGACTCGAAGTGGCGCCGCCGCCAGCCGGGCGTGGGCACGAGCCCGTCGGCCTCGGGGCCGACGTCGACGCCGGTGGGGCTCCCGAACCCCATCCGCTTCGCCCACCGCTGGAGCGGCGAGTCACGGCGCTCGTAGAAGCGGAGGGCGACGTCGTAGAAGTACGTGTCGCACGATTCCGCGAGCGCGCGGTCGAGCGTGAGCGCGTAGTCCGCGTACGGGTTCCAGTTCCGGAACGTCTGGCCGTCGACGACCATCCTGCCGACGCACGGGACCTCCTCGCTCGGCGACAGCATCCCCTCCTGGAGCGCGGCGAGCGCGGTGATCGGCTTGAACGTCGAGCCGGGCGGGTAGAGCCCCGCGACCGCGCGGTTGAGCGTCGGGTGGTTCGCCTTCCTGGCGGCGAGCCGCCTCAGCTCCCGCTCCTCGACCCTCCCGACGTAGACGCTCGGCTCGAACGTCGGATTGGAGGCGAGTGCGAGGATCTCCCCCGTCCCGACGTCCATGGCGACGAGCGCGCCTCCGTCGGCCGCCCACTCGCCGTCCTCGTGCGCGAGGCGGATCCCGTAGGCGAGAGCGTCCTCGGCCGCGCGCTGGAGCTCGGCGTCGATGGTCAGGCGGATGTTGTCGCCCGCCTCCGGCAGCTGGCTGAACTGGCGCTCGCTCGTCACCCGCCCGAGCGCGTCGACGAAGACGCGCCCTACCCCGGGGAGGCCGCGGAGATAGGTGTCGTAGGCGGCCTCGATGCCCGTCTGCCCGATGAGGTCTCCGGCCGCGTAGCCGTCCTTCTCCTTCGCGCGGAGCTGCTTCGCGCTGATCTCCGAGACGTAGCCGAGGAACTGAGCGCCGATCGTGCCCTGCTCGTAGTGGCGCAGGTACGTCTCCGAGATCTGGACGCCCGGGAAGTCGGCCTGGTGCTCCATGAGGTAGGCGGCGCGGAGGTTGCCGACGTTCGGGTCGACCGTCACGGGAGTGAGCGGGTCGCTCGCGGCCCGCTCGTTCACCCTGCGGTGGAGCTGCCTGAACGGAACGTCCAGGAGCCGCGAGAGGCGGCGGAGCATCGCGCTGCGCTCCGCCGCGGGCATGTCGTCGAGCGCGGCGGGCCAGACCTGGACGAGCGTTCCGGGGCGGTTGCGGACGAGGACGACGCCGCGCCGGTCGACGATCGAGCCTCGCGGCGCCGCCGTCCGGAACGGCCGGATCTGGTTGTTGCGGGCGTCCTCGAGGTAGCGGTCGCCCGAGATGACCTGGAGCGCCCAGAGCCGGAAGAAGAGCGCGCAGAAGATGGTGATCGCGAGGACGCCGAGCACGGCGATCCGGATCGCCATCTGCGGCGTGACCCAGTACGGCTCCTCGACCCGCGGATCGGGCGGGAGAAACCGCGGCGGATGCGTCGGGCCGGGGGGAGTCCGGACGGCCATGAGCTAGACGGCGGCGCTGACCTCGCCGCGGCGCGGGCGCACGGCGGGTGGGAAGACGCGGCGGATGAGCCCGTAGAGCGGGTAGGCGAGAAGCATGTTGAGCGCCAGCGTCGGGACGAGCACCGCAGCGAAGAACTGGCTCGCGGAGGTCGTCTCGCCGAGCATGAAGTGGATGACCGCCGAGCCGAGGGCGAAGCCCAGCGTTCCGAGGGCGACCGCGATGAGGGGCGGGTGCGCCGACGCGCGCGTCGTCACGTCGCCGAAGCGCCCGGCCCAGTAGCCGACGAGCGTGAGGAGGAGCGAGGTGAGGCCGAACGTCTCGAGCGCGGCCGTGTCGAGGACGATCCCGGCCCAGAATCCCGCGGCGGCTCCGAAGATGGGGCCGCGGACAAGCGCGAGCGCCACGAGCACGACGAGGACGACGTCGGGGTGCCCCTCGGCGACCTCGATCCACGCCGCGATCGAGACCTGCACGAGCGCGGCGAGCAGGAGGACGAGCCCCGCCTTCACTGCCTCGACTGCCGTCACCGGTCGCGCTTGCCGTTGTCGCGGACGAGGACGATGACGTCCGCGAGGGAGTCGAAGTCGACGATCGGCGCGACCTGGATGCGCTTGTAGAGGTCGACGTCCTGCTGGCCCACCGACTCGACGGTCCCGATCACGATCCCTCGCGGGTAGAGGGACTCGAGCCGGAGCGTCTGCCAGCCCGCCGTCACGACGAGGCTTCCCTCCTCGACGAGCGCGTCCTTCCCGACGCGGTCGAGGACGAGCGAGCCCTCGCTGGCGCCGTGCCTGACCACGCCGGGCGCCCCGCTCTCCAGGACGACGGCCGAGACGGCGCTGTCCTGGTCGGTGATGAGGGTCACCATCGCCCCGCCCGAGGTCACCTCGGTGACGAGGCCGACGAGGCCGTCCGCCGTGACGACGGGGTCGTTCCGACGAACGCCGTCCTCGCGGCCGGCGGCGATCTTGACCTCCTGGCGGTAGGGGCTGGGCGGCCGCGCGATCACGCTCGTGGCGACGCCCTGGTAGTCGTCGGGGAAGCTCGGGCCGCCGATGTACGCGAGCGCCTCCTTGAGCCGCTCGTTCTCCTGCGCGGCCGTCTCGTTCCGGATCACCTGCTGGCGGAGGTCCTTGACCTCCTCGCGCAGGCCGGCGTTCTCCGACTTCGCGTCCACGAGCTCGGAGACGTATCCCCACCCGTCCCGGAAGGGGCGCGCTACGCGCTCCCCGGCGACCTCGAACGGCATGAGGACGGACGCGCCGAGGCGCTGCGCGGTGTGGAGCGGCCCCTCCGTGGACTCGCGGAAGTAGACGGTGATGAGCCCGAGGGAGAGGAGCACGAGCGCGGCGGCGACGAGCCGCGCCCTGAACGCGCGCCCCGATCGAGACGAGGTCCCGTCGGAGCGCCGGACGGGCGCGTCCAGCACCGGGAGCCGTGCTGTGCGTTGCCGAGGCACGGAGCGTGACAGTCTAGAGCTTCGGTCGGAAACTGTGGTTCCGTGGGGGGTCTAGCGGCGGCGGCCGTTCCGCTGGCGCGCCTTCGCCGAGCGGTGGATGACCTCGAACTCCTCGAGGCTTCGCCCGGAGCCGACCGCGACGCAGGTGAGCGGGGACTCGGCGAGCTGCACCGGCATCTGCGTCTCCTCGCGGAGCCGCTCGACGAGGCCGGTGAGGAGGGCCCCGCCGCCGGCGAGGACGATGCCCCGGTCCATGATGTCCGCCGCGAGCTCCGGGGGCGTCTTGTCGAGCGTGGACTTGATCGCGTCGAGGATCTGGCCGACCGGCTCGTCGAGGGCCCGCCTGATCTCCTCCGACGTGATCACGACCGTCTTGGGCAGGCCGGTGAGCATGTCGCGGCCGCGAACCTCGGCGGAGACCTCCTGATTGAGATCCCATGCCGAGCCGATCACGAGCTTGAGCTCCTCGGCGGTCTGCTGGCCGATGAGGAGCTTGTACTCCTTCTTCACGTGGCCCATGATCGCGTCGTCCATCTCGTCGCCGCCGACGCGGATGGACTGGGAGACGACGATCCCTCCGAGGGAGATGACGGCGACCTCGGTCGTTCCGCCGCCGATGTCGACGATCATGTTCCCGGTCGGCTCGGACACGGGCAGGCCGGCCCCGATCGCGGCCGCCATCGGCTCCTCGATCAGGTAGGCCTGGCGGGCGCCGGCGCTCAGCGTGGCCTCCTCCACGGCGCGCTTCTCCACGCCCGTGACGCCGCTCGGGACGCAGACGACCACGCGCGGGTGGGCGAAGCGGTTGTGGTGCACCTTCTGGATGAAGTGCCGGAGCATCTGCTCGGTCACGTCGAAGTCGGCGATGACGCCGTCCTTGAGCGGGCGGATGGCGGAGATCGTCCCGGGCGTCCGCCCGAGCATCCGCTTCGCTTCGACGCCGACGGCGTGCACCTCGCCGGAGCGCTGGTCGATGGCTACGACCGACGGTTCGCTCAGCACGATCCCGCGCCCGCGCACGTAGACGAGCGTGTTCGCGGTCCCCAGGTCGACCGCCATGTCGCGGCCGCCGAAGCCCGTCAGCGTCTTGAACCAGGCCATGAGCCGGACGAGTGTACCTACGCCGTTTCCAGCAAATTCGGCGCGTGCCGCTCGAGCAACGACACGAGCAGCGCGCCCGGGAGGCCGACGACGTTGAGGTAGTCCCCTTCGACCCGCTCCACGAGCGACGCGCCGAGACCCTGGATCGCGTAGCCGCCCGCCCGCTCGCGCCACTCCTCCGAGGCGAGATACCTGGCGATGTCGCGCGCGGTCAGCGAACGGAAGGTCACGAGCGTCCGCTCGCCGTGCAGCTCCTCCCACGCCGGCGTTCGTAGGCACAGCCCCGACACGACCTCGTGCGTGCTCCCGCCGAGCGTCTCGAGCATCCGCTCGGCGTCCGCGGCGTCGACCGGCTTCCCCAGCACCTGCCCAGCGCAGACGACGACGGTGTCCACGCCGAGCACCGGCCGGTCGCCGGCAGCCGCGGTGACCGAGCGTGCCTTCCCCCGCGCGTGCTCGCGGACGAGATCGACCGGGT
>DATAAQ010000137.1:0-4404 GCA_036260055.1 Gaiellaceae bacterium
GCCGACATGCTCGGCGTCTCGCGCGCGTCGGCGGGCGAGATGCTGAAGCGCCTCGAAGCCGACGGCCTCGTCGAGCGGGGCGAGCGGAAGGAGGCGATCCTGACCCCGAAGGGCCGCGAGGTCGCCGAGCGCGTCGTCCGCCGGCACCGCATCATCGAGCGGCTGCTGACGGACTTCATGGGCTATACGGCGGCGGAAGCCCACGAGCAGGCCGACCTGCTCGGGAACACGTTCACGGACGACATGGTCGAGCGCATCGCCAGGCAGCTGGGCGAGCCCGAGCGGTGCCCGCACGGCTGGCCCGTCGACACCGACTTCGAGCAGGCGGAGAACCGGCACCTGAAGCCCCTCGCCGAGCTCGAGCCGGGCTCGCGCGCCGAGATCGTGCGCCTGGCCGAGCACGACGGCGACCTCCTCCACTGGTACTACGACGAGGGGTTCGTGCCCGGAACGAGGCTCGAGCTCCGCCGCGCCGAGCCGGCCGCGGGCCAGTTCGCCGTCGCCCTCGACGGCGACGAGCGGGCGATCGGCGAGAAGGCCGCCGCGGGCCTCTTCGTCCGCCCGGCGGCCTAGCCGTCCGAGGCTACTCGGCGAACTCGACCGTGACGGTCGTGAAGCCGAGGGAGCCGAGCAACGACGTCAGCATCGCCCGGGTGTTCTCCTCGGCGCGCCGGACGAGCCCGGCGTCCTCGGCCGCCGCCGCCGCGGCGATCCGCCGCTCGGCGAGCCGGTAGACCTCCTCGTTCCCCTCCTCGTCGGAGAAGAGCCCGCCGATCTCGTTGAAGAGCCCCTCGTCGCTCTCGAAGGTGTAGCTGTCGCCGAGGTCGAGCTCGGGCTCGAAGATCCGTACGGCGGGAAGGGTGATGCTCGCCGAGCGGCGGTCGTCCGAGATCTCGACGTCGTCCTCCCCGAGCGCGGAGAGGTCGACGCCCGCGTCGACGCTCCCGACGGCGACGAAGAGCGTTCGCTCGCCGAGGATCTCGTCCGGAAGCCGGGTGTCCTCGTGCAGGTCGACGATCTGCTCGAAGTGCCCCGTTGCGGCGCGGTACTCGCCGATGTCCTGAATCGACTTGAGGACGGCCGGCGGGCTGCGGTCGATCGTCTCCGCGGCGAAGGGGTTGTCGAACGAGGGCAGGAGGTCGCGGACGCGGTCCACGCCGACGAGGACCGCGACGAGCACGAGCCCGAGGGCGACGAGGCCCCAGGGGACGCGCGGCCGCTCGCGTCCCGGGCCGGGCGGCCGCGGAGGCGGCGGCTCCGGCGCGCGCTCGGGCGCGCGGCGCTCCCGTTCAGGACTGACGACGCCCATGACGTCTGGAGAGAGCGTACCCGCGGCTCAGGTTGCCGGAACCTCGGCCGCGAGCCCGGCGGCCGCGCGGAGCGCGTCGGCCTTGTCGGTTCGCTCCCAGCTGAAGTCGTGGTCGGCGCGCCCGAAGTGGCCGTAGGCGGCGGTCTTTGCGTAGATGGGGCGGAGGAGGTCGAGGTCGCGGAGGATGGCGCCGGGCCGGAGGTCGAAGTGCTCGCGGACGAGGCTTTCGATGCGGGGGAGCGGGAGCCGCTCCGTTCCGAAGCAGTCGACCGAGATGGAGACGGGGTGGGCGACGCCGATCGCGTAGGCGACCTGCAGCTCGCAGCGGTCGGCGAGCCCGGCGGCGACGAGGTTCTTCGCCACGTAGCGGGCGGCGTAGGCGGCGGAGCGGTCGACCTTGGTCGGGTCCTTGCCCGAGAAGGCCCCGCCGCCATGGCGGGCGGCCCCGCCGTACGTGTCGATCACGACCTTGCGCCCGGTCAGCCCCGTGTCGCCCATCGGCCCCCCGGTGACGAACTTCCCCGTCGGGTTCACGAGGACGAAGTCGCGCTCCTCGAAGCGGCGCTCGTCGTAGAGCTCGCGCGGCAGGATCGGGTGGAGGACGTGCTCGACGACGTCGGGCTTGATGAGCGTGTCCGCGTCCAGCCCGTCCCGATGCTGGGTGGATACGAGCACCCGCGCGACCTCCACGGGCCGCTGCGCCCCGTGCTCGTCCACCTCGTAGCGCACCGTCACCTGCGCCTTCCCGTCGGGGCGCAGGTACGGGAGCACGCTCGCCCGCCGCACCTCCGCGAGCCGTCGGCAGATCCGGTGCGCGAGCATGATCGGAAGCGGCATCAGCTCCTCCGTCTCCCGGCAGGCGTAACCGAACATCATCCCCTGATCCCCCGCCCCCACGAGGTCGAGCGGGTCGTCGTCGCCGGGGTCGTGCTGCACCTCGTACGAGCGCTCCACGCCCTGGGCGATGTCCGGCGACTGCTCGTCGATCGCGACCATCACCCCGCAGGTCTCCGCGTCGAAGCCGTACTTCGCCCGGTCGTAGCCGATCTCCCCGATCTTCCGCCGCACCAGGCTCGGGATGTCCACGTACGTCTCCGTCGTGATCTCCCCCGCCACCACGACCAGCCCGGTCGTCACCAGCGTCTCGCACGCCACGCGCCCGTTCGTGTCGTCGGCGAGGACGGCGTCCAGGACGGCGTCCGAGACCTGGTCGGCCACCTTGTCGGGATGCCCCTCGGTCACCGACTCCGACGTGAAGAGGAACTCGCGCGCGCTCACGGGCGCGAAGGCTAGCGATTCGTGCTCACGCGGGTCCCGCTCCCGCGACGGCGACTCCGAGTCGCAGCACCGTCGCGTCCGGGAAGCGGTCCGCCAGCTCCTCCGCACAGCCGTCGGCGCGCTCGTCGCGCGCCCAGACGACCACCGTCGGGCCGGAGCCCGAGAGCGTGGCCCCCAGCGCGCCCGCGGGGAGCTCCGCCCGGACGGCCGCCAGAAGCGGCGCGTTCGCACCGCGGTAGGGCTCGTGGAGGCGGTCGGCGAGCGCGGCGGCGAAGAGCTCCTCCGACCCCGAGGCGAGGGCGGCGCCGAGGAGGGCCGCGCGCCCGGCCGTGAAGGCCGCGTCGGCGAACGGAACGTCGGCCGGGAGGGCGGCGCGGGCGGCGGCGGTCGAGACGGTCGCCTCCGGGACGAGCGCGAGGGGGACGGCCGGGATAGCGGCGGCGACGCGGGCTATTCGGCCCTCCCACGTCAGGCAGACGCCTCCCGCGAGCGCGGCGGCGAGGTTGTCCGGGTGCCCCTCGAGCTCGAGGCCGGCGGCGAGGAGCTCCTCCGGGTCTGGCTCCCGGCCGGCCACGAGCGCGCCGGCAACGAGCCCCAGCGCGACGACGGCGGCGCTCGAGCCGAGCCCCCGCTCGCGCGGGATGCGGTCGGTGAACGTGAAGCTCCGCCCCTCGACGGGAGCGAGGAGCGCGAACGCCCGCACGCCGAGGTGGCCGTCGTCCGGCGCCGCCCCGCCCTCGTCCACCGCGAGCTCGTTCCAGAGCTCGAGGGCGACGGCGGCGCAGTCGAAGCCTGGCCCGAGGTTCGCGGTGGTCGCCGGCGCGCGCACCCGGATCATCCGGCTGCCTCGGCGATCGCGTCCGCGTCCGCGTCGACCTCGACCGGCGGCTCGCTCTCCCGCTCGGCCGCCTCCGGATCCTTGAGCCCGTGCCCGGTGACGACGCACACGACCCGCGCGCCGTGCTGCGGCTCGCGGAGCAGGGCCGCAACGCCGGCGGCCGAAGAGGGCTCGCAGAAGACCCCCTCCCGGTGGGCGAGCTCGCGCCAGGCGGCGACGATCTCGGCGTCGGCCAGCGGGACGACCGCGCCGCCGGAGTCCGCCACGGCCGCCTCCGCGTCCGTCCGGTGCACCGGCTCCGGGATCCGGATCGCCGTCGCGAGCGTCTCGGCGCGCGCGCCCGCCTCGCCGGCGAGGAGCCGCGGGAGCCCCGCCCCTGCCTCGCGGAAGCCTCGTGCGTACGCGAGCGTGTTGCCGCCGCCCCCGTAGGGCAGCGCCAGGACGTCGGGCGAGGCTCCCAACTCCTCGACGATCTCGAAGGCCGCGGTCTTCTGGCCCTCGAGCCGGTTCGGGTTGAGCGAGTTGACGAGGACGTGAGTTCCCCGCTGCGCGAGCTCGCGCGCCCCGGCGAGCGCGTCGTCGAAGCTCCCCCGGACGGCGAGGATCCGAGCGCCGAGCGCGCGGGCCTGCGCCACCTTGCCGAGAGCGACCGCGCCCGCCGGCTGGAGGATGAGGCAGGGGAGCCCGGCCCGGGCCGCGTAGGCGGCCGCGGAGGCGGCGGTGTTCCCCGTCGACGCGCAGACGACGGCGCGCGCGCCCTCCTCGAGCGCCTTCGAGACGGCCACGGTCATGCCCCGATCCTTGAAGCTCCCGGTCGGATTGGCCCCTTCCCACTTGAGCCAGAGCTCGCACCCGGCCTCCGCGCCGAGCCGCTCGGCCCGCACGAGCGGCGTCGAGCCCTCCCCGAGGCTGACGACGGGCGTCGCCTCCGTGAGGGGCAGCCGCCGGCGGTACCGCTCGGCGAGCGCGATCACGCCCA
>DATAAQ010000138.1:0-6261 GCA_036260055.1 Gaiellaceae bacterium
GCAGTCCGCGACGAGCTCCTCCGGCGCGACGTCGTGGACGTGGACGTGGCCTGCGCCGAGCCCGAGGCCGCAGCCCGCCGCCTCGGGCGGCTCGTTCGGGCGGCGGTCTTCCCCCTCTCCGAGCGGCACGGCGCCTGGCGCGTCGCCTGCGAGGGAGGCCGGACCGTCGACTTCACGCCGCTCCAGGGCGGGACGATCGAGGCCGACGTCCGGACGCGCGACTTCACGGTCAATGCGATCGCCCGCCGCCTGGGCGAGGCCGAGATCCTCGACCCGCTCGGGGGCTGCGCGGATCTCGAGGCGAGGCGCCTGCGCGTCGTCTCGCCCGACGTCTTCCGGGCCGACCCGCTGCGCCTGCTCCGCGCGGTCAGGCTCGAGGACGAGCTCGGGTTCCGCCTGGACGGCGAGGGCGAGCGTCTCGTACGCGAGTCGGCCGCGCTCGTCGTCCGATCGGCGGGCGAGCGCATCCTCGGCGAGCTCGAGCGCCTCTCCCCGGACGGGTTCCGTCGCGCGGACGAGCTCGGGCTCCTCGCGCCCCTGGGCGGCTCGCTCGAGCGGCTGGGCTCGGTCGACCTCGTCGACTGCCAGGAGTTCCTCCTCGTCGCCGTGTTCGGCAAGGAGCTCGAGCGCTACCCGATCTCGAACGAGCTCCGCCGTTTCGAGCGCACGCTCCTCGCGGCCGAGCCTCCACGCGACGGCTCGCCGCGGGAGATCCACCGCTTCCGCCGTCGGACCGAGCCGTGGGCGCTCTCCGCGCTCGCCTTCCTCGGTCTTCCGGAGCTCTACGAAGCGGTGCGGGGCGCGCGCGCGGGCGAGCCGCCGGAGCCGCTCCTGCGCGGAGACGAGCTCGGGATGCCGCCCGGGCCCGAGGTCGGCCGGCTCCTCGAGCTCGTCGAGGAGGAGCGCGCGGCCGGGACGATCTCGACGCGGGAGGAAGCGCTCGCGCTCGTCGCCCGCGAGCGGGGCCGCGCTAGCGCCTCCACTTGATGGTGCAGCCCACGGGCGGCGTCTCGGCGACGTCCGGGCGCGACCCGGCCAGGGCCGCGTCGAGTGCGCGGCGGAGATAGGGCTCGGCGCCCTCGGGATCGCGGTGATCCGAGTCGGGCGCGCCGTGGTAGACGAGCCGGTGCTCGGCGTCGAAGACGAACACCTCCGGCGTCCGCGCCGCGCCGTACGCGCTCGCGACCTCCTGCGTCTCGTCGTAGAGGAAGGGGAAGACGAAGCCCTTCTCGCGCGCTCGCTCCTCCATGTCGGCGAACGAGTCGCCGAGGTAGCCGGCGTTCGAGTTGACGGCGACGAGGCCGGCACGCCCCTCGTAGTCCCGGGCGACGTCGTTGAGGCGGTCCTCCCAGGCGACGACGTAGGGGCAGTGGCAGCACGAGAACACGAGGGCGAGCGGCCTGCCGCGGTAGTCCGCCAGCGTCCGCCTGTCGCCCCCGACGCCGGGCAGGTCGAAGGCGGGAGCGACGTCTCCGAGCCCGAGGGCCGCCATGGCGCCATGCTATAGAGGTGCCGGACCTCTACGACGCCGTCGCTGCGGGCATGTGGGCGTACAGCAACGCCGCCTTCCGCGTCGAGGTCCTCGGGCCGCGTCGGCTGGCCCTCCGGCCGGGGACCGTCATCCTCGTCACGCACCGGCGCGAGACGGACGTGCCCGTCATCTGCCCGCCGCTCTACCACCGGGCGGGTATGCGGAGGAACCACGCGATCCGCATGAGCTTCGCCGCGCGCGACGACATGTTCCTGCCGGGATTCTTCGCGGGCTTCCCGCCCGAGCTCCCACGTCGTGCGCGGCGGCTCCTCTACCGGGTCGGCGTCGCCCGTTGGCTGCCGGTCGTCCGGGTGCATCCGATCAGGAGCGCGAGCGTCGCGCGCCTCGGCGAGGTCCTGCGCGCCCGCCCGGCCGCGCCTCTGGCGGAGCTCGTCCCGGCGGAGACGGCGGCCGCGTTCAGGGCGCGGGCCGCGGAATCGCGCCTCCCGCCGCCCACC
This sequence comes from Gaiellaceae bacterium, assembly GCA_036260055.1. Taxonomy (GTDB): domain Bacteria; phylum Actinomycetota; class Thermoleophilia; order Gaiellales; family Gaiellaceae; genus DASQWP01. The sequence continues at coordinate 1,990 of DATAAQ010000138.1, forward strand.
CGCGCCGGCGACGTCCTCCGAGGCGACTACGCCGACCTCCTCTGGCGGGGCGTCTCGCCGGGGGACGGTGTCGTCGACGGTCTGGAGGAGTTCTGGGGCCGGCGCGCCACGCAGGCGGCCGCCGACTTCCGCGCGCTCGTCGCGATCCTCCGCGCGCCGGGTGTCCTCGTCGTCTTCCCGGAGGGCCGGCCCTCGCCGGACGGCGAGATCGGGCCCGTCCGCCCGGGGATCGGCGCGCTCCTCCGCCGCGGTCGGCCGGCGGCCGTCCAGCCGCTCGCGCTCGCGTACGACCCTCTCGTCCACGGCCGCACCCGGGTCTTCGTCGCGCTTCCCGACGCGGTCGAGCCGCCCACGGAGGACGTCGAGGCGGCGCTTCTCCACCTCCTGCGCCGCTCGCTCCCCCTCACGTGCGGCCAGTTCGTCGCCCACCGGCTCGCCGGGGGCGCGGAGGCCGACGCCGAGGCGCTGCGCCGGGCGCTCGCCGAGGAGGTCGAGGAGAGCCGGGCGGCCGGCCGGCCGGTCGAGCCCGCCCTTCTCTCCCCCGAGGGTCGGGCCCGGCGCCTTGCCGAGGCGCTCGCGGTCGCGCCCGTGAAGCCGCGCGCGCTTGCCTTCCTCGCGCGGGAGTACGCGAGCGCGCGAGACCTCTAGCTCGACTCGGCCGCCGGTTTCTCGCGCGCGCGCCCGCGCAGGCGGGGGAACGCCGGCCGCACCAGGGCGGCGCCGAGGATCGTCACGGGCAGCACGGTGAGCGCGTGCATGGTGAGCACGTAGGCGGTCGCCTTCGCGATCTCGACGTCGACGCCCTTGGCGGCGAGAAGCGTCAGGTAGTCGAACGTGCCGATGCCCGCGGCCGTCGCCGGAACGGCGAGGGCGAGGTTGCCGATCCCCTCGAGCAGGAAGTAGGCGCCGAGCGGGAGGTCGAGCCCGAACGCGTGCTCTCCGACGACGTAGTACATGGCGACGTCGGCGAGCCACATCGCCACCGAGGCGACGAAGACGGCGACGAGACGCTGCCTGCCCCGGAAGGCCCCGAGCCCGTCGACGAAGTGCGCGGCCGCGCGCGTCACTCGCGTGTGCCAGCGCTGCGGCAGCCGCCGCGTGCCTCGCCACGCGATCCGCTCGGCGCGATCGGGATCCCGGGCCGCGACGGCGGCGAGGGCGACGCCGAGCGCGGTGCCCGCCGAGAGCGCGATGCCGGTGAAGAGCATGACGCCGCCCTCGCCGATGAGGAGCGCGCCCAGGAGGATCCAGCTCGCGAGGACGACGCCGTCCAGGAGCCGCTCGGCGAAGAGCGTCCCCGCACTGACGAACGCCGGCACGTGGCGCTCGCGCAGCGACTCGATCCGGAGGAGGTCTCCTCCCCGCGCGGGGATGATGTTATTCGCGCCGCGGCCGACCGCCACCGTGGAGAAGAGCTTGCGCGTGCCGATGCGGTAACCCGCGCCGGCCAGGAGGTACCGCCACCGCACCGCCATGATGGTCACGTTCGCGAGGACGAGCCCGAGCGAGGCGACCATCGTCCAGCCCGGAAGCGACGTGATCTCCCTCCAGCCCTCGCCCAGGTCGACCTCCCGGAGGAAGAGCCAGAGGAACACGCCGGTGGCGGCCGAGCCGACGAGGACGCGGACGAGGTTGCGGCGCCACGCACGCATACGAGGCGTAAGTATGCGCAGCCGATGCGACCTCGGAGAAGGAGCGCGCGCTTCTCGGGCCGGCGGGAGGCGGCGATCGGGCTCGGCGTCTACGCCGTGTACCTCCTGGCCGCGCGCCGGAAGCGGGGCGACGCGGCGCGTCTTGCGGCGGCCGAGAACGCCGAGCGCCTGGTCTCGCTCGAGCGGCGTCTCGGGATCCACGTCGAGCCGCAGCTGCAGGCGCTCCTTCTTCCTCGCCGCCGGCTCGTCGCCGTCCTGAACGTCGCGTACGTGACCCTGAACGTCGGGCTCACGGTCGGCTGGCTGATCCGGCTCTTCCGCCGTCGGCATCCCGAGTTCCATGTCCTCAGGCGGGCCGCCGTCCTGACGACGCTCGGGGCGCAGCCCTTCTTCGTCCTCTTCCCCTGCGCGCCGCCGCGGACGCTCGACGGCTTCGTCGACACCATCGTCGAGGTCAGCGGGCTCGACCTCGACGCCGGGCTCGTCGCCCAGCTCTACGACCCGCTCGCGGCCATGCCGAGCATCCACGTGGCGTACGCGGTGGTCACGGCGGCGGGGATCGCCCGTACGAGCGACCGCGCGCTCGTCCGCGGGCTCGCTCCCGCCTACCCGCCGCTCGTCGCCCTCGTCGTCTTCGCGACCGCCAACCACTACGTGCTCGACGCCGTCGTCGGGGCGGCCCTCGGCGGCCTCGCCCTCAGGGTCGCCCGCGCGCCCGCGTAGCGAGGCGGCCGACGGCGGCGGGCGCCAGCGCCTGCGCGACGCCGGCGAGCCGCAGATAGCGCGGCACGACGACCTCGCGGCGGCCGCGCTCGACCGCGGCGAGGATCGCCTCGGCGACGTCCTCCGGACGGAGAACCGCCCTCCGGGCCAGGCGCCGCCGGAGCAGGGTTCGCTGGGGGAAGCCCGGCGTCTCCACGGGTCCCGGGCAGACGGCGTGCACCCGGATGCGCCGCGCGTCGAGTTCCGGCGCGACGGCCCTCGAGAACGCGAGCTGGGCGTGCTTGGAGGCGGAGTACGGGCCGGAGGCGCCGTGCGCGACGAGGCCGGCGACGGAGACGACGTTGACGACGTCGGCGGGCGCTCCGCGCTCGAGCAGGGGGAGGAACGCCCGGGTGCACCACGCGGAGCCGAGGTAGTTCGTGCGGACGACCTCCTCGACCAGCTCCGGAGGGACCTCGAAGAAGCTGCCCCGGCCGCGGACGCCCGCGTTGTTCACGAGGAGGTGCACGGCGGCGTGGCGCTCGCCGACCCGGCGGGCGACGTCCTCGACCTGGACGCGGTCGCCGACGTCGCAGGGCTCGGCCTCCCCGCCGAGCTCGGCCGCGAGCGCCGCGAGCGGCTCCGGCCGCCGCGCCAGCAGCACGCAGCGCCACCCCCGCCCGGCGAGCAGGCGCGCCGTCGCCTCGCCGATCCCGCTCGAGCCCCCGGTTACGACGGCGACGCGAATGTCTCCAGCGTCCCCACGTTGATGTCGACGGTGTCCGCGATCGGGTCGCCGTACCCGCCTGCCAGCGTGACGCAGACCGGCACGCCCGCCCGCGCGAGCGCGTCCCGGACGAGGCGGTCGCGCTCCAGGAGGCCGTCCATCGTCAGCGCGAGGCGGCCGAGGCGGTCGCGGACGTACGGATCCGCGCCCGCGAGGTAGAAGCAGATGTCCGGCCGGGCGCGGGCGAGCGCCTGGGGGAGGAGGCGCCCGAGCCCGTCCAGGTAGCGCCCGTCGCCCGTCCCGTCGGGAAGGTCGAGCTCGAGGTCGCCGGGGACGCGGCGGAAGGGGTAGTTGGCGAAGCCGTTCACCGAGAACGTGAACACCTCGGGCTCGTGGAGGAACGCCGCGTGCGTCCCGTCGCCCTGGTGGACGTCGAGGTCGACGACGAGGACGCGCCGCACGCCTCCTTCGCGGCGGAGCGCGCGGGCGGCGACGGCGACGTCGTTGAAGACGCAGAACCCGCGCCCGCTCGCGGCGAACGCGTGGTGCGTCCCGCCGCCGAGGTTGGCGCCCGCGCCGTCACGGAGAGCGCTGCGGGCGGCACGGAGGGTGGCGCCGACGGAGCGGCGGGCGCGCTCGACGAGCTCCGGCGACCAGGGAAGCCCGAGGGCGAGCTCCTCGCGGCGGCTGAGGGCGCCCACGGCCATGCGCGCGAGATAGGCCGGCTCGTGCGCCAGCGCAAGCTCGTCCGCCGTCGCGGCGGGCGCGTCGGCGACCTCGATCGCGGGGCTCGCGTCGGCCCGCTCGCGGACGAGCCGGTACTTCCCGAGCGGGAACCGGTGCCCGGCGGGAAGCGGATAGGTGTGGACGTCGTGCGCGAAGGCCTGCACGGTGGGGCCACATTAGACTGCCGCGGCCGTGCCCGACTTCTCCGGCAAGCGGGGGCTCGTCCTCGGCGTCGCGAACCGCCGGTCGATCGCCTGGGCGATTGCGCAGAAGCTCGCCGAGGGGGGTGCCGAGCTCGCCTTCACCTACCAGGGCGAGCGGATCGAGAAGAACGTGCGCGAGCTGGCCGAGTCGGTCTCGAGCCCGCTCGTGGCGGAGTGCGACGTCCGCTCCGACGACGACGTGACGCGCATCTTCTCCGAGGTGAGCGAAGCGTTCGACGGTGGGCTCGACCTCCTCGTCCAC
>DATAAQ010000139.1:0-9662 GCA_036260055.1 Gaiellaceae bacterium
CGAGGGCGGCGCCGATGTCGTCGTAGCTCAGGTCGTAGCCGTAACGGAGCACGACCGCGGCGCGCTCGGCTGGGGGAAGCTCGTCCGCGAGATGCTCGAGCTCTGCGTACGCGGGCCGCTCGTCGGCCACCGGGATGTCGGGCGGCTCCGCGACCGCGACTCGCCGGCGCCGCTCGTCGATCGCGACGCGCGTCGCGATCGTGAAGATCCATGCCCGCAGGTGCCGTCCGTGCTCGAGCCGTCCGTACGCGCGGAGGGCGCGCAGAAACGTCTCCTGGAACGCGTCCTCGGCGGCCTCGCGCCCCAGCAGGCGCGCGAGGTAGCCGAGCACCTCGTCCCTGCGCTCCGCGTAGAAGCGCTCGAAGGGCGGGATCGCCACGGCTTCCATCTTCCGTTCTAACGCCGGGGCACGTCGAGATGTGAGACTGCGACGATGCGGGCCGCCGTCGTCGGGCACGTCGAGTGGGTCGAGTTCGCGCGCGTCGAGCGGGTCCCGGTCGCGGGGGAGATCGTCCAGGCGGGGGAGACGTGGGCGGAGGCGGCCGGAGGCGGGGGCGTCGCGTCCGTGCAGCTCGCGCAGCTCACGGGCGACTGCACCCTCTTCACCGCGCTCGGTCCCGACGAGCCCGGAGTCCGCGCGCGTGAGCAGCTCGCGGGGCTCGGCGTTCGCGTCGAGTCGGGTCGGCGCGACGAGCGCCAGCGGCGCGCCTTCACCTTCGTCGACGGAGACGGCGAGCGGACGATCACGATCATCGGCGAGAAGCACGTGCCTCGGCGGTCGGACCCGCTCCCCTGGGCCGACCTAGGGGCGGTCGACGCCCTCTACTTCGTGAGCGGCGACGCCGACGCGCTGCGCGCCGCCCGGGCCGCGCGCGTCCTCGTCGCGACCGCGCGGGTTCTCCCCACGATCGCCGAGGCCGGGGTGGCGCTGGACGCGCTCGTCCGCAGCGGCAGCGATCCGGGCGAGCGCTACCGCCCCGGCGACCTCGATCCGGAGCCCGACGTCGTCGTCGCCACGGCCGGCCGCCGCGGCGGCGCCTGGTCGGCGGCGAGCGGGCGCGCCGGGTCCTACGATCCGGTGCCGCTCCCCGGGCCGCTCGAGGACTCCTACGGGGCCGGCGACAGCTTCGCCGCCGGGCTCACTTACGCGCTCGCCCGCGAGCGGGACGTGGAGCGGGCCGTCGCCTTCGCCGCCCGCCTCGCGAGCGCAGCGCTCGCTCGGCGCGGCGCGCACGGTCGTCAGCCGGAGGGCCCTTCGAGCCGGCGCAGGATGTAGTCCGCGTACCAGCCCGGCCAGTCCTCGTCGCGGCGACCGAGCTCCTGCTCGTACTCGCCGTGTGCGCCCTCCGCCTCGCGAAGGAGCCGCGCGAGCTCCTCTCTCGTCAGCTCGACCTGCACGGACGGCCTCCTCTCCAGTGGGGGACGGTAGGAACGACATTCTGCCCGAAGGGTTGCGCGGTGGGGAACTGTGGTTTACAGTGGGGCAAAGTGGTGGATACCGGAGAGAGAGCGGATGCTCCTCGGCGAGTACGAGCACACGATCGATGAGAAGAACCGACTCACGCTTCCGGCTCGCTTTCGGCAGGCCTTCTCGGGAGGCGTGGTCGTGACGCGCGGGATCGACCAGTGCCTCGCCGTCTACACGCGCGCCGACTGGGAGCGGTTCGTGTCGCAGCAGCTCTCCGGCCTCAACCCGTTCAGCCGCGAGGCGCGGCAGATGCGCCGCTACATCTTCTCGGCGGCCGTCGAGACGGACCTCGACCGGCAGGGGCGGGTGACGTTGCCGGCGCCGCTCATCAAGTACGCGGGGCTCGGCCGCGATGTCGTCGTCGCCGGCGTGCAGGACCACGTGGAGATCTGGGCCGAAGCCGCCTGGCGCGCCCAGCTGGAAGACGTCGAAGGGAGTGCGGAGCTTGTTGCCGAACGCCTTGCAGCGAAGCAGAGCTGACCACGTTCCCGTTCTCGCCGACGAGGTGCGCGAGCTGCTCGCCGTGCGCCCCGGCGAGACCGTCGTCGACGCGACCTTCGGAGCCGGCGGCCACGCGGCCCTCCTGTGCGCCGACCTCCACGGGAAGGGGCGCTTCGTCGCCATCGACCGCGACGCGAGCGTGCGGCCGTACTTCGAGCGCTTCCAGCGCGACTGCCGCGTCCCCGCACGCTTCCTCCGAGGCGACTTCGCCGTCGTCCTCGGCCAGCTGGCGGACAACGGCGTGGAGGCCGACGCCGTCCTCCTCGACCTCGGCGTCTCGAGCATGCAGGTCGACCGGCCCGAGCGGGGCTTCTCCTACGCGGCCGACGCGCCGCTCGACATGCGGATGGACGCCTCGGCGCCGCGCTCGGCCCGCGACGTCGTCAACGAGGCGGACGAGCGCGAGCTGGCCGACATCTTCCGGCGTTACGGCGAGGAGCGGTTCGCTCGCCCGATCGCGCGCGCCATCGTGCGGCGCCGGCAAGAGCGGCCGTTCGAGCGCACGTCCGAGCTCGTCGAGGTGATCCGCTCGGCGATCCCCGCGCCCCGCCGCTTCGGCGACGGCCATCCCGCCAAGCGCGTCTTCCAGGCCCTCCGCATCGTCGTCAACGAGGAGCTCGACTCGCTCGAGCGTGCGCTCCCCGCCGTGCTGCGGATGCTGCGACCCGGAGGCCGGGTCGCGGTCGTCAGCTTCCACTCGCTCGAGGACCGGATCGTGAAGCGGTTCTTCGCGGCGCAGGTGCGAGGCTGCGTCTGCCCGCCGGAGCTTCCGGTCTGCGTCTGCGGCAAGGAGCCGACCCTGCGGCTCGTGACCCGCAAGGCCGTCCGCCCGTCACCCGCGGAGACGGCGGTGAACGCGCGTGCGGCGTCGGCACGCCTCCGGGTGGCGGTGAAGAGCTGATGCCGGCCGCCGCCCGCGCGCAGACGCGTACGAGGCCCGTCCCACGGACGGAGCCCCGTGCGCCGCGACCCCGGCCGCAGCCGCGCGCGCGCCGGGCGGCCCCCCGTCCTCGGCTGGCCGGCAGCGTCGCCTGGATCGGGCTCGTCGCCGCGCTCCTCGCCGGCATCGTCGCGCTCAACGTCGCCGTCCTCGGGCTCAACGTGGAGGCGGAGAAGCTCGACGCGAGGAAGCAGGAGCTCGTGGCCGCGCGCGACTCGCTCGCCTCGCAGCTCTCGCGCGCCGCCGCCGCCGGGCGCATCGAGGCGATCGCCACGCGGAAGCTCGGCTTCGAGCGGCCGGCCGAGACGACCTACGTCCGGCTCGGGCGCGCCGAACGCTGACCGATGCGCCGGGCGAACAGGCGCATCCGGCTCGTCGTCGCCGTCTTCGCGCTGGTGTTCGCGGTGGCGCTCGTCCGCGTGGCGTGGCTGCAGGCGGTGCGCGCGGACGCGCTCGACCGCCTGGCGACGAGCCAGCACAGGGAGACGCTCGAGGTTCCCGCCCACCGCGGCACGATCTTCGACCGGCTCGGCGTCCAGCTCGCGATCGGCGAGCGCGCGACGACGGTCTACGCCAATCCCCGCCAGATCGTCGACCCCCGGCGGGCGGCCGTCGCCGCCGGCAGGGCGCTCGGCGTCGAGGCGGAGAAGCTCTACCCGCTCCTCGCCGACCGCTCGCGCGGATTCGTCTACGTCGCCCGCAAGGCCGACCCGGAGCGAGCCGAGGCGCTCCGGCGGCAAGACATCGTCGGGTTCGGGTTCTACCCCGAGGAGCGGCGCGCCTACCCGCAGCGGGCGATCGCCTCCGAGGTGGTCGGCTACGCGGGCGTCGACAACCGCGGTCTCTCGGGGATCGAGCTCGAGTACGACGCCGTCCTCGCGGGGGAGGGCGGCTCGAAGACGATCGTGCGCGACCCCTTCGGGCGGACGCTCCAGGTGATCGAGTCCGACCCGGTGCGTGACGGGCGCGACGTGCACCTCACGATCGACCACACGATCCAGGGGCACGTGGAGCGCGTCCTCCGGGAGACACGCTCGACCTGGAGCGCCGAGGCGGCGACCGCCGTCGTCATGGACGTGGAGACGGGCGGGATCCTCGCCCTCGGCGTGGAGCCGGGGTTCGACGCGAACGAGTTCCCGGTCGTGGCGCGGCGCGATCTCGCTCGGCTCCGCAACCGCGCGGTGACGGACACGTACGAGCCGGGCTCGACGTTCAAGGTGACGACGATCGCCGGGGTGCTCGAGAGCGGCCTCGTCGCTCCCCGAACCCGGTTCACGCTCCCGTACTCGATCCAGGTCGCCGACCGGGTCATTCACGACGCGGTCGAGCGGGGGACGCAGACGATGACGGTCGCGCAGATCCTCTCGCAGTCCTCGAACGTCGGCGTGGTGACGCTCGCGATCGAGCTCCAGCGGCAGGCCCTCTCCGAGTGGATCCGGCGCTTCGGCTTCGGGCGCCCGACGGGGATCGACTACCCGGGCGAGTCCAAGGGGATCGTCCTCCCACCCGACGACTGGTCGGGTTCGACGATCGGGAACGTCCCGATCGGGCAGGGCATCGCGGTCACGCCGATGCAGATGGTGGCGGCCTACGGCGCGCTCGCCAACGAGGGCGTCTGGCTGCAGCCGCACCTCGTCGAGCGCGTCGAGGGCGAGGAGGCCGTCGAGCCGAAGCGGCGCCGAGTGATCTCGGAGCGGGTCGCCAAGCAGCTCAAGCGCATGCTGCGCGGAGTCGTCGAGGAGGGATCGGGGACTTCGGCGCAGGTGCCGGGCTACCACATCGCCGGGAAGACGGGCACGGCCGCGAAGCCGGAGCCGACCGGCGGGTACTCCACGTCTCGCTACGTCGCCTCCTTCGTCGGGTACGTCCCCGCGAGCAAGCCACGGATCGTCGTGCTCGTGATGGTGGACGAGCCGAAGGGGACGATCTGGGGAGGCGTCGTCGCGGCGCCGGCGTTCGCGGAGATCGCCCAGTTCGCGCTTCAGTACCTGGAGGTTCCCCCGGACGCCCCGCGCGCGGCGGGCAGCGACTGAGGCCGGGCGCCGCGGCGCTCTCCCGCAGGGGCCGCCGCGGGCCTCCCTCCGGGTTCGAGCCTATCGTGGGAGGCCGAGCGAGTGTCGCTCCAGATGCGCCGGAAGTGCCAGCAAACAGCCATATTTTGCGAGTGGGCGACGACCAGGGGCGTCGACCGCGGTTGCTAGAATCCCGCGGCATCGAGCTCGAGACGCTGAGCCAGGCGGTCGGCGCCGTGCGCATCGTGAACCCGGCGCCCGCCGAGATCCACGACCTCGCCTACGACGCCCGCCTCGTCACGCCGGGAGCCCTTTTCGCCTGCGTGCGCGGCCGCCGGGCGGACGGGCACGACTTCGCCGGCGCCGCGGTCGCGGGAGGAGCGGCGGCGCTCCTCGTCGAGCGCGAGCTCCCGCTCGCCGTCCCCCAGCTCGTCGTCGACGACGCGCGGGCGGCGATGGCCCTGGCCGCGGACGCCTTCTTCGGGCACCCGACCCGCGAGCTCGAGGTCGCCGGCGTCACCGGCACGAACGGCAAGACGACGACGGCCTTCCTCCTCTACTCGATCCTCGCCGCGGCGGGCCGCCGGCCGGGGCTCCTCGGAACCGTCGAAAGCCGGATCGGCGGCGAGCGTCGCGCCGTCGTCCGAACGACGCCCGAGGCGATCGACCTCCAGCGCACGTTCCGCGAGATGCTCGACTCGGGCGACCGAAGCTGCGCGATGGAGGCGTCCTCGCACGGCTCCGAGCTCAAGCGGCTGCTCGGCGTCCGCTTCGCCGTGCTCGTCTTCACCAACCTCTCGCAGGACCACCTCGACCTCCACGGGACGATGGAGGCGTACTTCGACGCGAAGCGGCGTCTCTTCACCGAGCCCGACCCGGACGGGAGGCGTCCGCCGGCCGCCGTCAACGTGGGCGACGAGCACGGGCGTCTCCTCGCGCGCGAGCTCGCCCCGCTCGGCGGCCGCGTCCTCACGTTCGGGCTCGCGGACGACGCGGAGGTCCGTGCCGAGGCTCTCGAGCTCACGCCCGCCGGGACGACCTTCGTGGCGGACGGGCTCGCGCTCCGGCCGCGCCTGCGCGGGCGCTTCAACGTCGAGAACGTCCTCGGCGCGGTCGCCGCCGCCCGGCTCCTCGGCGTCACCGACGAGGCGATCGTCCGCGGCGTCGAGCACGTGGCCGGCGTCCCCGGCCGCTTCGAGGCCGTCGACGAGGGGCAGGCGTTCGCCGTCCTCGTCGACTACGCGCACACCCCGGAGGCGCTCGAGAACGTGCTCGGCGAGGCGCGCTCGCTCGCGGAAGGCCGCGTCGTCTGCGTCTTCGGCTGCGGGGGCGACCGCGACCGCGCCAAGCGGCCTCTGATGGGCGGCGTGGTGAGCCGACTCGCCGACCGGGCCATCGTCACGTCGGACAACCCGCGGAGCGAGGACCCGCTCGCGATCATCGACGAGATCCTCATGGGCATGGACGGCACGGCCGAGGTCGAGCCCGACCGGGCCGCCGCGATCGCGCTCGCGATCGAGGAGGCGCGGGACGGCGACGTCGTCGTGATCGCCGGCAAGGGACACGAGCAGGGGCAGGAGTTCGCCGGGCGGACGATCCCGTTCGACGACCGCGAGGTCGCCCGCGAAGCTCTCCGCCGCAGCCGGGCGGCGGCGTGATCCCGCTCGCGCTCGACGAGATCGGGCGGCTCGCCCCCGGCCGCCTGGAGCGCGCCACCGGTGCCTCGCGGATCACCGGCGTGACGATCGACTCGCGCCGCGTGCGGCCGGGCGACCTCTTCGTGGCGGTCGGGCGCGGGCGCGACTTCACCGCCGACGCCCTGGGCAACGGCGCGGCGGCGACGCTCGTGCCCGACGACGCGTTCGGCGCGCTCGCCTCCCTCGGGCGCGCCGTCCGCGAGCGGAGCTCGGCCCGGGTGGTCGCCGTGACGGGCTCGACCGGGAAGACGTCGACGAAGGACATCCTCGGCGCGCTCTGCGCGCCGCACGCGCGTACGGTCGTGGCCGAGGGCAGCCAGAACAACGAGATCGGCCTTCCGTTGACGCTCTGCCGGCTGGAGGCGGACACGGAGGTGGCGATCGTCGAGATGGGGATGCGAGGCCTCGGTCAGATCGCGGAGCTCTGCGAGCTGGCCCGGCCGGACGTGGGGGTGATCACGAGCGTGGGGCCGGTGCACCTCGAGCTCCTCGGCACGGTGGCGCGCGTCGCGCAGGCCAAGGCGGAGGTCGTCCAGTCGCTTCCGCCCGGGGGTACCGCCGTCGTCCCCGCGGGGGAGAGGGCTCTCGATGCCTACGTGACGCGCGGTGACATCACGGTCGTCCGCTTCGGCGACGGAGGAGACGTCTGCCTCGCGGCGCTCTCCGCCCGCGACGGGAGCTCGGTGCTCGAGGTGGAGGCGTTCGGGCAGCCGCTGACGCTCGAGTTCTCGTTCGCCGGCCGGCACAACGCGTCGAACGCGCTGGCCGCCCTCGCCGCCTACCGGGCGCTCGCTCTCCCGCTCGAGAAGGCCCAGGAAGGCGCCCGCTCCGTCCGCCTCTCCCCGTGGCGGGGGGAGGAGGCTCCTCTCCCGGGCGGCGGGATCCTCATCAACGACTGCTACAACGCGAATCCGCTCTCGATGGCGGCGGCGCTCGAGCACCTGCGCGAGCGGGCGGCCGCGCGGCGGAAGGTCGCGGTGCTCGGGGACATGGCCGAGCTCGGGCCCGACGCGCCCGCGTACCACCGGGAGGTGGGGGAGGCCGCTGCGCGGGCGGGCGTCGAGGTCCTCGTCGCGGTCGGGCCGCTCGCGCGCGGCTACGTCGAGGGCGCCTGCGGAATCCCCGTCACACGCTGGTCGGCCGCCGTGGAGGGCGGGATCGGTGCCCTCGAGGAGCTCCTGCGCCCGGGCGACTGCGTCCTCGTCAAGGGCTCGCGCTCGATGGGGCTCGAGGCCGTCGCCGACGCGGTCGCCGTCGTCGCGGCCTAGGCTTTAGCCCGAAGATGGTCGAGGTGCTGCTCGCGGGCGTCCTTTCCATGGTCATCTCGATCGTGGCGGGGCCGAAGTTCATCGACTTCCTGCGCAGCAACGAGTTCGGCCAGCAGATCCGGGAGGAGGGCCCGCAGGGGCACGTCACGAAGCAGGGCACCCCGGCGATGGGCGGCCTCCTGATCATGATCGCGATGGCCGTCCCCTTCCTCGCCTTCTCGGAGAGAACCGTCCCGGCGGTCACGGCCTTCTTCGTCACGCTCGGCTGCGCGGCCATCGGCTTCGTCGACGACTGGACGAAGGTCTCGCGCCGCCGCTCGCTCGGGCTGGCCGGGCGCTGGAAGCTCCTCTGGCTGGCTGCGATCACGGCCGTCGTCGCCCTCGTCGCCGCGCGCGGGCTCGACGACCCGCTGAAGACCGACGTCTACATCCCGCTCGTCAACGTCGACGTGCCCCTCTCGTGGGGCTGGTATCTCCTCCTTTTCTTCATCATCGCCGGGGCGGCCAACGGCGTGAACCTGACGGACGGGATCGACGGCCTCGCCGCGGGCACGACGACGATCGCCATCCTCACGTACACCGCCATGAGCCTCGTCGCCGCCCTCACGAGCCTGCGCATCACCGGCCAGGCCGACCAGGTCGACCTCGACCTCGCCATCCTCGGCGCCAGCCTGATCGGAGCCTCGATCGGCTTCCTCTGGTACAACGCCTTCCCCGCGCAGGTCTTCATGGGCGACACCGGCTCCATGGGGTTGGGAGGGGCGCTCGCCGCCTTCGCGATCATGACGAAGACCGAGATCCTCCTCGTCCTCATCGGCGGGATCTTCGTCATCGAGGCGCTCTCGGTCATGCTCCAGGTCTTCACCTTCAAGTGGCTCGGACGCCGCGTGCTCCTGATGGCCCCGCTCCACCACCACTTCGAGATGAAGGCGTGGTCGGAGACGCGCATCATGGTGCGGTTCTGGATCGTGACCGCGATCCTCTGCGCCTGCGGTTTCGTGCTCTATTACCGGTACGCCTCCCGCTTTGCTGCCTAGGCGGGTGCTCGTCCTCGGCCTCGCGCGCTCGGGCGAGGCCGCGGCTCTCGCGCTCGCGCGCCGCGGCGTCGCGGTCGTCGGCGCCGACCGGGACACCGACGTCGACGGCGGGAGGCTTCGGGCGGCAGGCGTCGAAGTCGTCCTGGGCGCGGAGGACCCCGCGCTCCTCGACGGCGTGGACCTGCTCGTGAAAAGCCCCGGAGTCCCCAGCGAGGCGCCGCTCGCGGCCGCCGCGCGCGAGCGAGGCATCGCGGTCTGGAGCGAGATCGAGGTCGGCTCGCGCCTCCTCGCCAACCCGCTCCTCGGCGTGACGGGGACGAACGGCAAGACGACGACGGCCGAGCTGCTGGGAGCCGTCTTCCGGGCGGCCGGGCGCCCCGTCGCGGTCGCGGGCAACGTCGGAAGGCCGCTCACGGGTCTCGACGGCGTGATCGCCGACGACGCCTGGGTCGTCTGCGAGCTCTCGAGCTTCCAGCTCGAGGACATCGAAGCCTTCCGGCCCCGCATCGCGGTCCTCCTGAACCTGACGCCCGACCACCTCGACCGCCACGGCTCCTTCGAGGCCTACCGCGCCGCCAAGCTACGGATCTTCGAGAACCAGGAGGCGGACGACGTCGCCGTCGTGCCGCGGGGCTTCGGGCCGGTGCCCGGGGCCGGCCGGCGGGTGGAGTTCGCCGCCGACGACGCGCTTCCGGCGGAGCCCGCCCTTCCGGGAGCGCACAACCGCGAGAACGCGGCC
>DATAAQ010000140.1:0-10007 GCA_036260055.1 Gaiellaceae bacterium
CGCTGCACTTCTCGCCGCCGCGCGAGGTCGCCGTCGTCGGCGACTCGGAGGAGCTCCGCCGCGCGGCGCTCGCGGGGTTCCAGCCGACCACGGTCTACTCGTTCGCGCCCGAGCCGACGGACGCCGTGCCCCTGCTCGCCGGGCGCGGGCTCGTGGACGGCCGACCAGCCGCGTACGTCTGCGAGCGGTTCGCCTGCCGGGCGCCCGTCACGACGGCCGAGGAGCTGCGCGCGGCCCTCTAGAGTGGGCGCCGGGACGCGGCGGACCCGTCTCACCTTTCGACGTCGGCGAAACGCCGCCGGCGCCCTCTTCTACCGTACGCCGTGCTCGAGGGCTGGGAGGCCCGTCCAGGCCCGCCAGGGAGCCGGCCTCGGCTAGCGACGAGTCCGCCCGCGCGCTAGCGAGCCTCCGCCAGCAGCTTCGCGACCACCTTGAGGTCCGCGACGAACTCCTCCATCGCCTCGGCGCGGTCGGCATCCGTCTCCTGGCGGAGGATGGACGACGGGTGGACCGTGGCGACGACGTGCGGCGCGAGGTCGGACTCGACCGGAACGCCCCGCTGCTTGGTGACGCGAAACTGGCGCCCGAGGAGCGCCTGGGCGGCCGTCGCTCCGAGCGCCACGACGACCTTCGGCTGGACGACGGCGAGCTCGGCGTCGAGCCAGGGGCGGCACGCGGCGAGCTCCGCCGCGTTTGGCTTCTGGTGGATCCGCCGCTTCCCCCGGGCCTGCCACTTGAAGTGCTTGACGGCGTTCGTCACGTAGGCGAGCCGGCGGTCGATCCCGGCCGCGTCGAGCCCCTCGTCCAGGACGCGCCCGGCGGGCCCGACGAAGGGGCGGCCGGCCAGATCCTCCTTGTCGCCGGGCTGCTCCCCGACGAAGAGGATCTCGGCGGTCCGTGTCCCCTCGCCGAAGACCGTCTGCGTTCCCGTGCGCCAGAGGTCGCACGCCCTGCAGCCGGCGGCCGCCTCGCGCAGGCTCGGCAGCGTCGGCCGCTCCGGGACGAGCGGCGCCGCCGTGCCCTCGTCCACGGCGAGCTGCGTTTGCTCCTCGGCGCTCCGGGTCATCGTTAGCAGCGAAAGTCGAACGACAAGGGGGGTTCCGTGTATCGGCTCGTCGCACTCATGGTCGGCGTGGTCCTCGCGTTCGGGCTTGTGCCCGCCGGGGGCGCCGCTGATACCACCACGGTCTCCAACCGGTACCTCGTCGTCCTCGAGGGGACGCAGACGAGGGACGGCTTCGAGCTCGCGGGCACGCGCGACGCCGCCGTCGCGCTCGTGACCTCGGCCGGCGGCAGCGTCGCCACCGACCTCTCGCGGCAGATCGGCGTCCTCGTGGCCGAGTCCTCTTCACCGGCGTTCGCGGAGACGCTGCGTGCGTCCGGCCTCGTCGCCGAGGTCGGGGAGGACTTCGCCGTCAAGGCGCTTCCGTCCGCCGCCGAGGCGGTCGCCGTTTCGCCGAGCGGCGGCGGCCCGGAGCAGACGGAGGACCCGCTGGAGCCGCTCCAGTGGGACATGCAGCAGATCCGCGCGCCGGAGGCCCACGACGCGCAGGCCGGCTGGCGGGCCGTCGACGTCGGCATCCTCGACACAGGGATCGACGGGCGCCACGCCGACTTCCACGACCCGCTCGGCGGCGGAACGAACGTCGACTGCTCCCGCGGGCGGAACTCGATCGCGTTCCTGCCGACGGGGCCCGGCGTCGGCAACCCCGACCCGTGCACCGACAACCAGTTCCACGGCACGCACGTCGCAGGCACGGTCGCGGCGCAGGCGAACGGCGCCGGGATCGTCGGGGTGGCCCCCAACGTGACGCTCGTCCCCGTGAAGGTCTGCGACTCGAGCGGCTTCTGCTACGCGAGCGCCGCCGTCGACGCGATCACGTACGCGGGCGACCAGAAGTTCGACGTCATCAACATGAGCTTCTTCGTCGACGACAACGAGTTCCAGCAGTCGACGGAGTTCAAGTGCATGGACGACCCGGTGCAGAAGAGCTTCCGCCAGGCCGTCGAGCGCGCCGTCCAGTACGCCCGCAGCCAGGGCGTGACGCCGGTCGCGGCGCTCGGGAACTCGGACGAGGACCTCGCCCATCCCTCGGAGCCGAACGAGAACAACTGCGACGTCGTCCCCGCCGAGACCCAGGGCGTCGTCGGCACGGCCGCTCTCGGCCCGCGGAGCGAGAAGGCCTCGTACTCCAACTACGGCACGGGAGCGGCCGACGTGGCGGCCCCCGGCGGGAACGGAACCACCGGCGACTGCCGCCGCACGGTCCTCTCCACGATCCCGGGCGAGGCGTACGGCTGCTTCCAGGGGACGTCCATGGCCTCGCCGCATGCGGCGGGCGTGGCGGCGCTCATCGTCAGCCAGTTCGGCGAGCTCGGCTCCGACGGCGACGTGAAGCTTCCGCCCACGACCGTGGAGAACTACCTCCAGTCGACGACAGTCGACATCGGGCTTCCGGGCTACGACGAGTGCTTCGGGAACGGTCGCATCGACGCGCTCCGCGCCGTCGTCCACGACACGTCGAGCGTCTACGACGCGACCGCGCCGTTCTGCCCCGAGTACGAGGAGTAGCCGTCCGAGCAGACGTCGCGACAGGGGCCCCGTGCGCGGGATGCGTGCGGGCCCCTCGCTTTCGGGAACACTCTCCCCATGACCGCCCGCGAGCTCGTCTTCGGCGACTGGACGCCCGTCGTCCGCGACCCGCTCGACCTCCTCCGCGCCGCGTTCGTCGCCGGCGCCGTCGCCCTCGCGGCGCTCGGTGAATCCGGCGCCGTGCCGCTCGCCGTCGCGGCGGCGGCGGTGGTCGGCGTGCGCTTCCTCGACCTCCCGCGCGCCTTCGACCTCTCGTTCATCCTCGCGATGGCGCTCACCGGCTGGGGGGAGGCGCTGCGCCTCTACGACCGCTTCGGCTACTACGACGTCTTCGTTCACTTCCTCGTGCCCCTCTTCGGCGCGCCCTGCGTCTACATCGCGCTCGCGCGGCTCGACACGCTGCCCGACCCGGCCGACGCGTACGGCTCGAAGCGCCACCTGGCCGGGATCTTCGTCGTCACGCTCGCGCTCGGCCTCGCCATCGGAGCGGTCTGGGAGATCCTCGAGTGGACCTCCGACGAGACGCTCGGCTCCGAGCTCTCGCTCGGCGAGCGCGACACGATCGGCGACCTCGTGGCCGACGGGGCGGGTGCGTTCTGTGGCGGCCTCTTCCTGACCGCGTGGACGGTCTTCGGCTGGGGCACCGTCCGGCGGCTGCGCGGCGGCGCCGAGAGCCGCGACGACTAGGGCCGCACGAACACCGGCGCCCCGAGCGGGACGCGGCGCATGAGGACGCGGAGATCGGCGTCGCGCGCGCGCGGGCACCCGGCCGACGCGGCGGCTCCGACGGAGGACGGGTCGTTCGTCCCGTGGACGGCGATGCGGTCCCCGCCGGTCCAGCCCGGCGGCAGGTTCGGCTGGTGCGCGGAGAGCGCGACGATGCAGCAGCCGTAGTAGGCCCCGTAGGCGGGGCCCGGGAGCTTGTCCGTGACGGCGAAGCGGCCCACCGGCGTCGGCGATCCCGGGCGCCCGACGCCGACGGTCATCCGGTGGACGACGCGGTCGCCGCGCTTGAGGAGGAGCCGGCGGGCGGAGAGGTCGACGACGAGGCTGGTGCGCGTCCGCCGGAGCCGGAGCGCGCTCTCGCGACGGTCGACCCAGCCGAGGCGCCCGTTCGGGAGACGGGTCGTGACGACGCCGAGCCAGCGGCCGCGCTCGCGGACGACGGCGAGCGTCGTTGGCGACCCGAACTCCGTGCGGGCGCCGAGCCGGGTGACGACGCCGCCGCCGGGCCGCGAGCGGACGACGATCTCGCGGCCCTGCCGCGGGACGACGAGCAGGAATCCCTCCAGTCGCCGCTCCGGTCGCGAGGCGGCCGGTCGCTCGCCGACGGCGGGAGCCGCAGGCCCCGGCCCGAAGGCCGCCGCCGGCTGCGCGGCCGCGCGGTCGGGGCGAGCCATCTCCGCCGCGCCGGCGAGCGCGAGCGCAGCCAGGGCGCCCGAAGCGAGCAGGGCGCGCGGAGCCGGACGGAGAAGACGCCTCACCCAGACCGTCATCGGGTGGGCGTCCACCGAACCGACTCACTCGAACGAGGGAGGCGAGGCCTACACTGCGGCCGTGCCCCGTCTCGCACCCCTGCTCGCGGCCTGCCTCGTCGCGACGGCGGCGTGCGGCGGCGGGGAGCCGGCGGGGTCGATCGACGACACGGTCGGCTACTTCCCGGCCGACGCGGGCGCCGTGGTCGTCCTCTCGACCGATTTCGAGAGCGAGCAGTGGCAGGTCTTCGACCGCGAGGTCGCCCGCCGGGCGATCGGCCTCTCGATCGAGAACGCCCTGCGCGAGCTCGCAGCCGAGCTCGAGGTCTCCTACGAGGACGACATCGAGCCGCTGCTCGGGAACGAGCTCGTCGCAGGCACGACCGGGCCCGACGGGCCCGTCGGCGAAGACGCCGGCTTCGTCGCGGCGCTCCAGGTGACCGACGAGGCGAGGCTACGCGACCTCCTCGAGACGGTCGAGCTACTCGAGCCCGCGGGCGAGGAGGCGGACAGGGAGGCGTACCGCCTGCGCGACTCGGAGGTCCACGTCGCGCTCGACGGCGACGTCCTCGTGGCGGCCGAGAGCCGCGCGACGCTCGCGGAGGCGCTCGGGCGCAGCGACGGCTCCGACCGCCTGACGCAGGAGGCGTTCGACTCGGCGCTGGACGGGCTTCCCGAGGACGCGCTCATCCGCGTGTTCGGCGACGCCGGCTGGGTCTTCGGCCGCGAGGAGACCGCGGCCCTACGCGAGGTGCCGTGGTTCGACGCGCTGACGACGTTCGGCCTGGCGGCGACCTTCGCCGAGGAGGAGGTGACGCTGGAGGCCGTCGCGAACACGGACGGGCGGGAGCTGGCCGAGGACGAGCTCCCGCTCGCGGTCGGCGAGGAGGCGCCGGAGGTCGTCGCCCGCCCGAACGAGGTCGCGGGCGGGAACGCCAACCAGAGCGTGACGACGGTGTTCCTGCTCCGGACCGCGGAGGTCGTCTTCCCCGACTCCCGCTTCGTGCGCCGCGTCCACGAGCTCGAGGCCGAGCTCGGGATCGACTTCGAAGAGGAGATCCTCCGCCAGTTCGACGGCCCGAGCGTCTCCCTCCTCGGCCCGGACGGACAGTCGTTCGCCGCGCGCAGCGAGGTGCGGGATCCCGACCTGCTGCGCGAGCAGCTGCGCGCGCTCGCCCCCCACCTCCCGGAGCTGGTCGAGGGACTCGAAGGGCTCACGTCCCAAGGCCTTGCCGCCCTCCTCCTCTTCGCGCCCGACGCGCCCGCGCTGCCCGAGGCGCTCCAGGGCGTGACCGTCCAGGAGCCGAGCGCGGAGGACGGGCTCTACCGAGTCTCGGGCCTGACCGGCGACGGGCCGGCCGAGCTCTACTTCGGCCTCGTCGGCGACGTGTTCGTCGTCGCTTCCGACGAGGCCCGCGCGCGGGACATCGCCGAGGCCGAGACGGAGGGGATCGACGGGGCCGAAGGCGCCGCGGCCGCCCGGCTCCTGCTCGAAGAGAGCGGCGCCCTCGAGGAACGGTTCGGGACGGCCGCCGCGGACGTCGAAGAGGTCGCCGGCTGGGTGCGGGCGAGCACCGACGAGCTCCGCGCGACGCTCAGGATCCGTCCGCGCTAGTGCTCGTCCTCGCGGACGAGGCGAAACCGGCAGAACTCGCGCCCGAGGACGAGCCCCCTTCCCACCCAGCTTCCGTCGGCGGCCGGCCGGAGCTCGTCGCGGACCGGCCAGCCGAGGTAGTCGAGCGTGCGGTCGCGCACGCGGAAGAGCGCGAGCGGCAGGGGCCCCAGCCGCGTGGAGCCGCGGCGGGCGCCGATGCGCTTCTTGAGACCGGCGGGCGGCAGGATCCCGCTGACGCGCTCGACGCGCCAGCTGCCTTCGAGGGCGCTAGCCGCCATCGTCGGGCTCGTCCTCGAGCCCGCCGCTCTCGACGGGATCCTCGTGCGTCGGCGGCTCGTCGATCGTCCCGCCCTCGGGCTCGTCCTCGAGCGCGCCGCTCTCGACCGGGTCCTCGTGCTGGCTGCTCACGGCTTGCGATTCTCCATGCGGACGCTGCTCGAAACCCGGTCGCTCGGCACGACCGCGCCGCTCGACGCAAGTCCAGGATTTTCCTGGACTTGAAGCCCGCACGGGAGTGCCGAATACTCGTCGCCGTTCAACCAACCGGGAGGATTCATGAAGCGACGACTCGGAGTTGCGACTGCGGCAGCGGCCCTCGCGGTCGCTGCGACTCCTGCGAACGCGCAGCTGCCGGTGCACGAGCACCCGCTGACGACGCCCGCCGGGAACACCACCGTGATCGCCCGCGGCGTATCCCACCACGCTCCGTGCGAGGCGTTCGTGAACTTCCACTTCAACGTCCACCGCGGCGTCTTCGGCGTCTCCGGGGCCGGCGAGAACGACGTCGAGGGGAAGCACCCGCTCGGGCCGATTCCGTTCCAGCTCGTGTTCCCCGTGGAGCTCTGCCCGCTCCCGTAGGCGTCCCGATCGAGTGGACGACGAGGGGGGCGTCGGGGCGCCCCTCTCTCATGCATGGCCCGCTCCGTACGGCGCGACCGCTGCGAGCCGCCTGCCCGTGTCAGCTCCGCGGGTCGGTGCGCTCCGCGGTCTCCTCCGCCTGTCCGACCTTGTCGATGACGACATAGCGCTCGCGGCTCTCCACGATTCGTTCGAAGTCCGGGTGCTCGTGGCCGGGCTTGAGGGCGAAGTGATCCGGAACGGCTCGCACACGCTCGTACTCCTCGTGAGTGAGCTCGATGCGCTCGACGCAGGCTCCTTCTCCGCACTCGCAGAGGAACTCGGTGAACTCGGAAGCCGGAAGGCCCTCGCGGAGGTCGTCGATCCGTTCGTTCACCTGGCGAAACAGCGTCTCGTTGCGGATGACTCGCCGCTCCCGTTCGTCGATCACGCCGTCGTTCTCATCGGGCCAGTTCATAGGCGCCCATCCTTCCTCCGCCCGAGCGTGGCTTCGGGCTCCGTCTCGTACTCGTCGATGAGTTGCTCCACGGCCTCGAGAATGAATCGTGCCCTCGCGTTGCCCTCGTCAAGCCAGCGAAGAGCGGCGCTTCGAATCCGTCGGAGGACGACGAGCTCGGCCTCGCGGTCCCCTTCCCCCGGTTGCGCTTGACCGTCCGTCTTACTGATTCCACTTGTCCGCGGTCGAGCCGCCCCGGCGCGTGCTCTTGGCCCGCTGGCTCGTCGGCTCGGCGGGCTTGCTCGCCATCCCGCCCTGCGTCCGGCGGGACGAGAAGCTCTTGCCGAACCGCTGCATCCTGCGCAGGAACCTGTTCATGGCTCTCGCCTACCCGACGGCGGCGAGCGCGAACCGGCCCGGGGCAGCCGCGATGGAGCTCGTCATGGACGACCGGGACGATCTCCTTCTACGCGAAGGACATTCCGCGGCGCTAGGGCCGGGCGACCCGCCCGGCGCGGATCCTCGAGCCCGCGACGCCCCCGGCGAGGAGCGCCGCCTCGACGACGGTGATTGCCAGGCGGTTCAGGACGGTGGCCCCGAGCGCCGCGCCGGCGGGCACGACGACGATCATCAGCCCGTACATCGAGGCCTCGCGGACGCCGAGACCCGAGGGCGCGACAATCGAGAGAACGGCGACGATCGCCCCGACGGCGGCCGTCCCGCCCAGGTACGGAATCGCGGCGAGACCCGGATCCGAGTCGAGGGAGCGAAGGAGGAGATAGAGGGCGGCGCCGCCGACGAGCCACGTGAACGCGTAGTAGACGAGGAGGACCAGCATCGCCCGGTACGACAGCCGCGGCGGCTCGGGAGCACCGAAGCGCCGGAAGAGCGCCCGCGCCAGGGCCGTGAAGACGCGGGGGTGCAGGAGCACCGCAACGGCCGCCGCGAAGGCGAGGAGCGGGACGAGCGGGGCGTCGACCGCCTCGACGAACCCGAGGCTCGCGACGAAGACGAGCACGCCGGCGACGGCCGAGAGCCCGGCCTCGAGGAGGATCGAGCTGAGGACGACGGACGTCCGCGCCTCCACCCCCGCCCGACGAAGCCACAGAATCCGCGCGAGCGGGGTCCACACGCCCCCCGGAACGTACTTGGCCAGCATCGACGCCATCTCCGCCTGCAGCGCGATGCGGTAGGCGACGCGCGAGCCGAGCGCCCCGAGGATCCACTGCCAGCCGATGACGAAGAGGAAGTAGTAGGCGGCGAGGACGCCGAGGGCGGCGAGGAGAACGGCGACGTCGGCGTCCCGCAGGCGCGGTAGCGCGTCGCTCCACACGTCCCGCAGGGCGTAGCCGAGCGACCCGAGCACGACCGCGACGAAGACGAGCTGAGCGGCGACGAGGACGCGGCGGCGGCGCGCGAGCGAAGCGAGCGAGGCCTGCACGAGCCGAGTGTAGACGTGGGCGCGTGGGCCGCCCTGCTCGGTCCCGTGCTCAGTTCGGGTCGACGACGCGGCCGAGGAAGAGGACGGCGCCGGTCTCGGTGTGCCGGATGAGGTAGAGGAAGGGGCGGTCGGCCCGGATGACGGCGTCCGGCTCGGGCGGCCCGGACTCCGCGAACCCGAGCCCCGTCGCCGCCGCCGCGACCGTGCCGTGCTCGTCGACCTCGATGTCGGCCGCGTGCACGCCCGCGCCGATGAACGGATTGCCCGGGGAGATGCCGGTGAAATCTCCGCCCCGGAAGGGGAGCGTAAGGCCGAGCTCCGGAAGCGTGTCGACGAGATCGACGCTGAAGCTCGCGGACCAACGGGGCAGGAAGAGGTCCACGATGCCCTCGCCCATGGCCGCGTCGACGGCAGCGAGGCCCCGGGCGTCGAGACGGCGCTCGAGGGCGCCGAACCTGCCGTGCTTAGGGACGAGGACGAGCATGGAGAGCTCGCCGTCGCCGTAGGGCAGCTCGACCGCCTGGTAGCCCTCGGCGTCCACGTAGCGGGTGCGGAGCTCGGCGTTGCGCATCGTCGGGACGTCGACGGAGGACCCGTCGAGGCGGGTGAAGGGCGCGGACTCGGTCGGGTACTTGCCGAACGGCTGCGACCACTTGGCCTCGAGGTAGAGGGCGTTCACGAGCACGAGGACGGTGGTCGGATCGACGAAGCCGGCGGGGAGGAGCTCTGGGATGCGCTTCTCGGTGCGCTCGGCGACCCAGCGGTTGATCCGCTCGCGGGCCCCTCCGGGGTCGGCGGCGAAGTCCAGCCGCTCGAGCGGCGCGCCGTACGACCTCCCCAGCGTCTCGACGAAGTCCGGGACGAGCGGGTAACCGACCGCCGGGTACATCCGGTTGGCGAGCCGAAGCCTCGACTTGCCCGCGTTCGCGAGCTCCCTGTCGAGGGCGTCGAAGGCGGCGTGCAGCTCGGCGCCGGACGCCGGGAGCCGGAAGACCTGCTCGATCTGCGCGGCCGTCGCCCCTCGCGCCCCCGCGTCCGCCATGCCGAAGGCGATGCCGATGCTGAGCGGCGAGAAGACGACGTTCTCGCCGGGCGAGCGGGCGGCGAGCAGCCGGTGGTACTCGAGCCCGAAGCTGTTCAGGCCCTGTGCGAGCCGAACGGGGTCGGCGGAGCCGACCGGCGCGCGGTCGACGTCCGCTCCGAGGAGCGGAGCGTCCCTCTCCTCGCCGGCGCCGCACGCCGCGACAACGGCCGCGATCGTCCCGACGAGCAGGATCATCTTTGCGAGTCGCGCCATGTGCCTCTTGGACGGAAGCCGAGAGGCGGAAGTTCCGCGTATTATGCATATGCGATGCCTAGGAGCGAGTACTCAGCCGCGGAAGCGGCCCGCATGCTCGGGATCAGCCTCGACACGCTTCGGCGCTGGGACCGGCGGGGGCGCATCCGCACGCGCCGGGACGACGCGAACCGCCGGCTCGTGCCCGCTTCGGAGATCGCGCGCCTGCGGGGCGACGCGCCCCACGGCCTGAGCGCACGCAACCGCTTCCGCGGCGTCGTCCGCGAGCTGACGGTCGAGGGCGTCCTCGCCC
>DATAAQ010000141.1:0-5022 GCA_036260055.1 Gaiellaceae bacterium
GCCCGACGCAGCAGCGGCGTCATCCGTTCGAGGTGCCCGCGCTCAGCTCCTTCGGGGAGGACGCGGCGGGCGAGCTCTACCTCGCCTCGCTCGAGGGCGACGTCTACCGCCTGGCGTCGCGCTGAGCGGGACTCCGACCGCGCCTAGCGGACGCGGAGCTTCTGACGCGGCTCGAGCGCGAGTGGCTGGAGCTCGGGATTGAGAGCAAGGAGGCGGCTGAGGCTGATCCCGTTCCGCGCCGCGACGAGGGCGAGGGTCTCACCCGGACGGACGGTCGTGAGCTCGACCGGCGGCGCCGCGGGGGAGACGGTCACGGCCGCGCCGTCGCTCCTGAAGAGCGGGGCGAAGAGCGCGATCGCGATGGCGACGGCCGCGGTGTAGGCCGCGACCGCGGCCAGGCGGGCGCCGACGCGGAAGACCCGCTCCGCGCGGTCGTGCCGTTCGTCGCGCGGTCCGACCGAGATAGCCATGGGACTACGTCATACGCGGCATGCGCGGTCCAGAAACGCCGCTACGCCGCTGCGGCCGCGTCCGGGAGCTCGCCCTCGACCCGCGCGCAGACGTGCTGGGCGCGCTCGACGAAGGCCTGCACCGCCGGCGAGCGGTAGCGGTCGCGGTGCCACGCCACGCCGATCAGGCGCGGGGGGACGTCCGCGAGGCCGAGGACGGCGATGCCGTCCTGCCCCGGCTCGACGCTCAGGAGAGGGACGAGGGCGGCGCCCATTCCCGCCGCGACGAGCCCCTGGATCGTGCCGTTGTCGTCGGAGCGGAAGACGACGCGAGGCTCGAGCCCGGCATCGCGGAAGCGGTTCTCGACCTGGTGGAGGCTGCGACACTGGCGGAAGCCGATGAGCGGGAGACCGGCCACCTCGCGGAGCGTCGGCGGCCGCCGCCGGCGTGCGAGCGGGGAGTCGGCCGGCACGACGAGCACGTGCGGGTCGCGCATGAGCTCGAGCGCCTCGAACGGGCCCTCGCCGACGGGCAGCATGACGAAGCAGAGATCGAGCTCGCCCCGCTCCACGAGGCCGAGCAGGTGGCCGTCGTCGGCCGCCTCGGTCAGCTGGATCTCGACCCTCGGCCACGACTCGCGGAACTCGCGGACAAGCCGCGGGAGGACGCGCGCGCCGACGCTCTGGTACGTCCCGACCCGGAGGGTTCCGGCCGATCCCTCCGCGAACGCGGCGAGATCGGCCTGGGCCGCCTGCAGCCGCGCGACGATCCCGTCGGCGTGGCGGGCGAGGAGCTCGCCGGCCTCGGTGAGCGAGCCGGGCCGCGGGCCGCCGGGCCGCTCGACGAGGCGCTGCCCGACCACGCGCTCCAGCGCGGCGATCTGCTGGGAGACGGCCGACTGCGTGTAGCCGAGGCGCTCCGCCGCGCGCCCGAAGGAGCCCGCCTCCGCGACCGCCTGGAGCGCCGCCAGGTGCCGCAGCTCGACGCCGAGCCATCCATCAGATCGCATGATCAAAAGCAATTCTAACCTGACTTGTCCTTATGGACAACGGACGGCATGCTGAGGGCATGGAGCTTCTCGTCCTCCTCTTCCTCGTCCTCGTCGGGCCGCTGGCGCTCGCCTTCGGCGTCGACTCGCGACTCGACGAGCGCAGCCGCTGGCCCGAATGGCGCCGCCTCTGAGCAGGCTCGGTTCCCCCTGAGGGACGGCGCGGCGGTCCGCGGGACACGGGTGTTCCGCCCGATTCGTCGCGGGTAAGCACAACCCGTGGCACTCGTGTTCCCGCGGACCCCCCGCCGGTCGGTCCGTGTCGCGCTCGACGTCGCCGTCGCCGTCTGGACGGCCGCGTGGATCGGGCTCGGGCTCTGGGTGGCGCGTGAGGTGCAGAACCTCGCCGACCTCAGCGAGACGGTCACCGCGGCGGGCGTGGCGCTCGAGGAGGCCGGCGGGGCGCTCCAGTCGCTCGACGGCGTCCCCTTCGTCGGAGAGGACGTCGCCCGGGTCGGGGAGCGGACGGAGCGCGCCGGCCAGAGCGCGCGGGTCTCGGGCAGCTCCAGCCGCGAGAGCGTCGAGTCGTTGAGCGTGCTGCTCGGAGTCTCGATCGCGGTCGCGCCCTCGCTCCCGCTCCTGGCTCTCTACCTGCCGATGCGGCTTGCCTGGCGCCGGCACGTGACCGCGGTGCGACGGGCGCTGGCGCGGGCGCCGGACGACCCGGCGCTCGAGGAGTTCCTCGCCTGGCGGGCCGTCCTCAACCTCCCGTACGACCGGCTGCGCGCAGTCAGCGCCGATCCGTGGAGGGATCTCGAGTCCGGTCGGCACAGGCGACTCGGCGACGCCGAGCTCGCCCGTCTCGGGATCGAGCGGCCTGCTGCCTCCGGGCGGTGACGCCGTCCAGTGCTTCCTAGCGCTGGCGACCCTCGCGAGAGGGGCCGGGACCGGCCGCCAGCCGGCGGACGAGCGCTCCGACGGCGAGGCCGGCGACGAGCTGGATCCCGACGGGCCCGACCACGTGTCCAGGGTCGAAGGGATGCAGGTCCAGGCGCACGGCCTGCCTCCACTCGAAGAAGGCGAGGACGGGCAGGGACGCCGGGGGAAGGAGCAGGCCGCCGCGCACCCCGAAGCGGAGGGCCGCCTCGACGACGGGCAGCACGAGGAGCTGCCGCACGGGCGTACCGGCCTCGAACGAGTAGAGGGCGACGAAGCAGGAGACGGCGGCCCAGTCGAACGCGAGTCCGAGCCCCGCGCGGTCGCGGGCGCGGAGCAGGAGCACCGCTCCGGCCGCGAAGGCGGCCGCGAGTGCCCAGGCCAAGGGCTCCTGCCCCTCCGGATAGTTCCCCCGCTCGATCGCCACCTCGAGGAACACGAAAGGGACGGCCGCCGTCCGCGCCCAGGCCACCCACGCGGCGCGGACAGCCGGCCGCTCGAGCTCGCCGGTGAGGCCGAGGCGGCGAAGTGCGAACATGCCGCCGACATCATGGACACCGGACTGGCGGGGAAGCGGGTGCTCGTGACCGGTGCGTCGGGCGGGATCGGGGCCGCCTGCGCGCGGGCGTTCGCCGCGGAGGGCTGCCGGCTCGCGCTCCACTGGCACCGGGGTCGCGAGCGGGCGGAGGCGCTCCACGCCGAGCTCGGCGAGGCGGGCATCCTCCTCCAGGCGGATCTCACCGACGAGGAGCAGGCGGAGCGGCTCTTCGCCGAGGCCGGCGGGCAGCTGGGAGGGCTCGACGTCTGCGCCGCCGTGGCCGGCGTCTGGCCCTCGGAGGACGTGCCGGCGTGGCGGCTTCCGCTGGAGCGCTGGGAGGAGACGCTCCGGCTCAACCTCACGGCGACCTTCTTGACCGCGCGCGGCTTCCTCCGCGAGGTCGAGCGCGCCGGCCGCGGCAGCCTCGTCCTCGTCGCGTCGACGGCCGGGCTCTTCGGCGAGGCCGGCCACGCGGACTACGCGGCGGCGAAGTCGGCAATTGCGGGCGGGCTCCTCCTGAGCCTCAAGAACGAGGTCGTGCGGGTCGCGCCCTCCGCGCGTGTGAACGCCGTCTGCCCGGGCTGGACGGTCTCGCCGATGACGCGCGCGACGCTCAACGACCCGAGCGTGCTCGAGCGGGCCACGCGGACGATGGCCCTCCGCAAGGCGGCGCGGCCGGAGGACGTCGCGCGTCAGGTCGTCGCGCTCGCCTCCGACGAGGTCTCGGGGCACGTG
Source organism: Gaiellaceae bacterium (assembly GCA_036260055.1). Lineage (GTDB taxonomy): Bacteria > Actinomycetota > Thermoleophilia > Gaiellales > Gaiellaceae > DASQWP01. The sequence goes on from DATAAQ010000141.1 coordinate 3,648, forward strand.
ACGGGGCAGGTGGTCGTCGTCGCGGGCGGCATGGAGGGGAGAGTGCTCCACGACTAGGTCGGGCGGGGGCGCGACCCTCGGCGGCGCGCTCGTCGGACTGGCGGTCGGCTGGAACATCACGAACGTCGGGGCCGTCGCGGACCCGCTCGCCGACGCGTACGGCGTCGGCCTCGGCGTCGTCGGCCTCTTCACGACCTCGCTCTTCCTCGTCCACGCGCTCGTCCAGATTCCCGGCGGGCAGACGGCCGACCGGCACGGCGCGCGGCCGGTCGCGCTCGTCTCGCTCGTCGTCATGACCGCCGGAAACGTCCTTCTCCTGGCGGCGCCGGAGCCGGCGGCGGCGGTCGCTCTCCGGGGCCTCGTCGGCCTCGGGACGGGAGTCGCGTTCGTCGCGGCGAGCGACTACGTCCGGGCCGCCGGCGGCGGTGCGGCGGCGCAGGGGATCTTCGGCGGAAGCGCCATGGGCGGCGGCGGGCTCGCGCTCGCCGTCGTGCCCGCTCTGCACGGGCCGCTCGGCTGGCGCGCGCCGTACGCGAGCGCCGCCGTCGCCGCAAGCGTCGCGCTCCTCGCGCTCCTCGCGACGGCGCGGCCGCCTCGTGCCCGGCCGGCCGAGCGGAGCGGCCTGAGAGCAGTCGTGGGCGACCGCCGGCTGGACAGGCTCGCCGTCGCGCACATGGCCTCGCTCGGGCTCAACGCCGTCGTCGCGAACTGGGTCGTGACGCTGCTCGAGCGCGCCGGTGGATACTCGCTCGCCGCCGCCGGGGCGGCGAGCGCGCTGACGCTCGGCGCGGGAGTCGTCGGGAGGCCGCTCGGCGGCTGGCTCGCCCACAGGGACCCGCGCCGCGCTCGGGCGGTCGTGGCGACGAGCCTCCTCGCGGGCGCCGCCGGGACGGCGCTCCTCCTCCCGGCCGGGCCTCTCGCGCTCGTCCTCTTCGCGTCCTCGCTGGTCGGCCTCGGAGCCGGGCTCGCGTTCGCGCCTCTGTTCGCCGCGGCCGCCGCGCTGCGCCCCGAGGGTCCCGGAGCCGCCGTCGGCTTCGTGAACATGGCGGGCAACCTCGTCATCGTCGTGGGTACGCCGCTCCTCGGGCTCGCCTTCGCCCTCCCGGGGGACGGCCGGCTCGGGTTCGCCGCCGTGGCCGTCCTCTGGGCCGCCGCCGTTTTCGCCCTGCCGCGCGCCTCGGAGCTTCCCACCGCCCCGGCAGGCGCGGCGAGGTTACCGAAACCCCGTGGGCGGGAACTTCGTTAAGCCGACGAATGCGCTAACAACGAGGGAGGAAGAGGGATGTACATCGGTGGCGGTCTTCTGGCACTGATCCTCATCATCATCATCCTCATCCTGATCTTCTAGGACGAGGAGCCGCGGGGGGGGGGGGGG
>DATAAQ010000142.1:0-3302 GCA_036260055.1 Gaiellaceae bacterium
GCGAGGGCCGGACGTGGGCGTCGTCTGGCGTGCGTTCCGCGCGGTGCGCTGGGAGTGGGTGGCCGCCGCCGTGCTCATCAACCTCTTCTCGGTCATCGTGCGCGCACAGGCCTGGCGGATCGTGATCACGCACGCGTTCCCCGCGCCGTGGCCCGGCCGGCGGGCCGTCTTCTCGGCGTTCTGCATCGGTCTCCTCGCGAACGCGGCCCTGCCGGGGCGAGTCGGGGAGCTCGCCCGCGTCGCCGTCCTGACGCGCCACGTCCGCCGCCGCACCGGCACGTGGGCGACGATCACCGGGACCGTCTTCACGCACCGGCTTCTCGACGTCGTCGTCGCGCTCGCGCTCGTCGTCTACGTCCTCTACGCGGCCCGCATCCCCGACTGGGCCGTGCCGGGCCTCGCGATCGCGATCGGCATCGGAGTGGGCTTCCTGATCGCGGGCCTCGCTCTCGCGCGCAAACAGCACCGGCCCGTCAGCGAAGGCCTCGGCCCTGCGCGCCGCCTCCTCCGGATGGCCCGGCACGGTCTCACCGTGCTGCGCCGGCCGAAGCCGGCGATCGAGGCGCTCGCTCTCCAGCTCGTGGGGTGGACGGCCCAGCTGTTCGCCGTCTACACCGCCTTCCTCGCGTTCCGGATCGAGCCCTCGGTCCCGGCCGCAGCGCTCGTGCTCGTGATCATGAACCTCGTGATGGTTTTCCCGTTCTGGCCGGGCAACGTCGGGCTCGTCCAGGCCGCGGTGGCGCTCGTCCTCCTCCGCTACGGCGAGACGTACGGGCACGGGCTCGCCTACGGGATCGGCCTCCAGGCCATCGAGGTCTCCGTCGGCGTGGGCCTCGGGCTCGTCTTCCTTGCGCGGGAGGGGTTCTCCTTCGCGATGCTCAGGCGGATGCCCGAGGTGACCGAAGTCGACCTCGACGAGGACGCACGCGTCGAGCGGATCGCCTAGCGGCCGCCGGGACTAACCGACGCCGGGGTGCGGGTTCTCGAGCGCGTCCCGGTCCCGCTCCTCGGCGACCTCCTCCTCGAGGACGTCCGCGCGGGTCTCGTCGTCGGCGCCGCCGCCCGCTCGCGTCTCCGCCCGCTCCGCGTCCGGCGCGTCGCCTCCGCGTCCGAGAAGCCTGTCCAGCCAGCCCATCTCGCCTCCTTTTCGCCTAGTGGTGGATCCCCACGACGCGGGGCGCGAAAACCGCCGCTTCCTACTGGCTCTGCACCTCGCGGAACCGCTGCGCCAGGGTCTTGAGGAGCCCCCAGGCGACCTGCGGGTGCTCCTCTACGAACGGCCGGAACTCCCAGGGCGTCATGCCGTAGCAGAGGAGGTCGGTGGCGGCGGTGATGGACGCCGAGCGCACGCCCTCGTCGATGAGCGCGATCTCGCCGAAGTAGTCGCCGGGGCCGAGCGTCGCACGCGCCTCGCCGCCCACGCTCACGCTCGCGTTCCCCTCGGCGATGACGAAGAAGCCGGCGCCGTGGGCCCCCTCGGTCGTGACCTCGGCTCCCTCGGGGAAGCGCCGCTCGTGCATCTGGCGCGAGAGGAGCCGCAGCTCGCGGTCGTCGAGCTCGGCGAAGAGGGGGACCTGGCGGAGCGCGTCGACGGGGGCCTCGGCCACGCGCGGATCATAGACGGGTGGAAGGTCCCCGGCGAGGCGCGGCGAAACCCGCTGGGGATGCGGACGCAGGCGGCGCTCTACGACGCGATCGACCTCGAGCTCTCGTGGTCGGAGGCCGAGCTTCCGGAGCGGGAGCGGACGAAGCACGTCCACCGCCTGCACCCGTACCTGGGCAAGTTCGTCCCTCAGCTCGCAGAGGTCTTCCTGCGTCGGTACGCCGCGCCGGGCGGGCTCGTCTGGGATCCCTTCGCCGGCTCGGGCACGACGCTCGTCGAGGCGAACGCCTTCGGCGCGCGCGCCGCCGGCTGCGACATCTCCGCGTTCAACTGCCTCCTCATGGATGTCAAGACGGCGAGCTACGAGCCGGCCTCGCTGCTGGCCGACCTCGTCCACCTCTCGGAAAGGGAGGAGGCGTGCGCCGACGCCGTCGCCGGCGCCTACCTCGAAGCCTGGTTCGCGCCCCGCTCGGCGGCCGAGCTGCTCGCGTTCCGCGAGCGCATCCGCGGCACCGAGTACCCGGGTCTCTGGCGCGTGGTCCTCTCGCGGGCCGCGCGCTCGGCACGCCTCGCCAGGCACGACGACCTCGACTTCCCCGCGGAACCGGTCCGGGGCGACTACTTCTGCCACAAGCACCGGCGCACGTGCCGCACCGTCGGGGAGGCGGGAAAGTTCCTGCGACGGTACGTGCGCGACGCCGTCCAGCGTGTCCAGGACTACGCGGACGTCCGCCGCTCCACGGACGCGACGGTGATCCACGCGGACGCGCGCGGGGCCGACCCGCCCGGCCCCGTCGACCTGGTGATCACGTCGCCTCCGTACCCGGGGCTGATCGACTACCACGAGCAGCACGCCTACGCGTTCGAGCTCCTCGGGCTCCCTCGCCGGGACGACGCCGAGATCGGGAAGGGTGTGGCCGGCTACTGCGAGGCGGTGGCCGAGGTCCTCGCCCGGGCGCGCGCCGCCCTCCGCAGTGGCGGGCGGATCGTCGTCGTCGTCAACGACAGGCGCGGTCTCTACGACGGCATCCTCGCGTCCGCAGGCCTCGCGCTCGAGCAGCGCGTGCTCCGCCACGTCAACCGCCGCACGGGGCGGCGTGGGGGCGAGTACTACGAGGAGGTCCTCGTCGCGAGGCCGCTCAGGCGTCCGGCCTGACCGCTTCCGCTCGTCTGCCGAGCTCCTCGATCTTGCCCTCGGCGGCGTCGAGCTTCGCTACGCAGAGCCGGTAGAGCTCCTCCCCCCGCTCCCAGAGCGCGACGGCCTCCTCGAGCCCCGCCTGGCCGCTCTCGAGCTGGGCGACGATCCGCTCGAGCTCCCGGCGCGCCTCCTCGAAGCCGAGGTCATCGCTCACGACCGAACGTCCTCGACCGTCGCGCCGAAGCCGCCCTCGGCGAGCTCGACGTCGACGCGCGTCCCGGGCGCGAGCGGCCCGGCGGCGCGCACGATCCGCCCGTCTCCCGCGCGGACGATCGCGTAACCACGGGCGAGCGTCGCCCGGGGCGATAGCGTCCGGAGGCGTCCGGCAAGGGCTTCGAGGCCGCCGCGCTTGCGCTCCACGAGGAGCGCGGGCGCGCGGTCGAGCCGCTCGCGGTCGGCGGCGAGCGCCTGGCGGGCCCGCTCGAGGGTGCGGCGGGCGTCGCTGGCGAGCGTCGCACGGAGGCGGTCGAGCCTCTCCCGGAGCTCGTCCTCGTCCGGCAC
>DATAAQ010000143.1:0-5280 GCA_036260055.1 Gaiellaceae bacterium
CGACCGAGCGGGCTGCCTCGCGGGCGGGCGGCTCGCCCTCGTAGAGCCACGGCGTCTTCGAGACGCCCCAGGCAAGCTGGAGGGCGACTACCGCCGCGGCGCCGGCGCCGAGCACGAGGGGCCCGACCGGGCCGGCTCGGCGTCCGAGCTCCAGCAGGCCGGCGGCGAGCGTCATGGCGAAGAAGGGCAGGACGAAGAGCAGGTGCCGGGTCTCGAGGAAGAGGCCCGAGCCGGACCGCGTGGCGAGGAGCGCGGCGACCGGAACGGCCAGCATCGCGCCGGTGAGGAGGGCCGCCTCCGGCCTTCGGCGGGCGAGCACGACGAGCCCCGTGAGCGCGACGAGCGCGGCCGGGATCCCGGCGGCGGGCCAGCCGGCCGTGAAGTCGCCGAGGACCTCCCAGAGGTAGGCGAGCACGTCGAGCGGCGACCCGAGCCCCGACCTCGTCCCCTGGCCGACGCCGACGTCGAAGCGGGAGGCGAGCTGCGCGTAGGTGACCCAGAGGGGGGCGGCCGCAGCGAGCACCGCTCCGGCGGCGGCGAGCGGACGGCGAAGCGCGACCGGCCTCCCGCGCACGCGCAGGACGAGGACGAAGAGGCCCTGCGCCGCGAGGACGAGCGCTCCGTACGGCTGCGTGGCCAGGAGCGCGAGCGCGGCCGCCGCCCACGCGGCCCACCGCCTCCACGTCCCGCGTTCGAGCGCCCGGAGAAGGAGGAGGCAGGCGAGCGTGCTCGTGAAGAGGAAGAGCCCGTACATGCGCGCGTAGATCCCGTGGAAGAGGAGCGACCAGCTGGCGGCGGCGAGGAGCGCCGCGAGGACGGCGGTCCTGCGGTCGGCGAGCCGCGCGACGAGGGCCGCGACGAGGGGGAGCGCGGCCGTGGCGAAGAGCACGGAGAGGGCCCGCAGGGCCTCGAGGCTCTCGTCGGCTGCGAGAGCCGCGTGTGCGAGGAGGTAGTGGAGCGGAGCGCCGCCGCGCTCGCCGAGGACGGTGTCGAGGAGGTCGCCGAGCGGCGCACGGCTGACGAAGAAGACGAGAGCCTCGTCCTCGTGGGGCGGCCACGCCGTGAGACGGAGGACGAGGAAGAGGGCGACAGCTCCCGTGACCGCCCCGACCCCGAGGCGGTATCCGTCGCGCGCCCACGCGAGCCGCTGCGAGCCTGGCACTCGGCCCGCGCGAGTGCCGGGAGCGGCCGTTCGCCCTGCTAGCATCTCCCCCTGCAAACGCGGCCTTTCTTCCGATGCCGATCTACGAGTACCGCTGCCCCGAGGGCCACACGTTCGAGCTGTTCCAGCGGATGTCCGATCCGTCGCCGTCAGACTGCCAGATCTGCGGCGCGAGCCCGGTCGCGAAGGTGCTCTACCCCGCGGCGATCCACTTCAAGGGCTCGGGGTTCTACTCGACGGACTACGGCCGTGGGAACCGGCGGCGCGAGGGCGCGAAGGACGGCGACGCCCCTTCCACCGAGGCGGGGGAGGCGAAGAAGCCTGCGAACGGGGAGAAGAAGGCGGCCCCGGAGCCGTCGTCCTAGCCGCGCCCGATGCGGCAGCCCGGGCCGAACGGCCCGGAGCCCGGCGGAGGCGGCTGCGCGGCCGTCTCCCCCGCCACCATCGCGATGACCGACCGGTTCTCCTCGCTCCCGAGGACGACCGACTGCCCGTTCAGGTTCGCGATCGTCCCGCCGAGGCGGCAGCGGATCGTCTCGCTCTCGGGCGTCCGCGACTTCACCCATGCGAGCTGGAGAAGCTGATTCGCGGACAGGTCGGTGGCGATCGGCTCCACGAGGTCGTCGCCGATGAACGGGAGGCGCAGGAACGTGCCGAGGCTGGTGATCTCGTCCGCCGTCGCCTGGAGCACCTGCTGCTGGCGTTCGCCGCGCGTGAAGTCGTTGTCCGACGCATCGAGCTGGTTCTGCCGGATGCGCGCGTAGATGAGCGCGCGGCGGCCGTTCATCTCCTGCTCGCCCGGCGCGAAGCGGTAGCCCTTCCAGCGGTCGCACTGCGCCTTCGTGCTCCGCGGACACTCGAACTTGTTCGAGAGGATCCGCTCCCGCACGGTGACGCTCACGCCCCCGAGCGCGTCGATGACGCCGCGGAAGTCGGCGAAGTTCATGACGACGACGTGGTTGATGGGGAGGCCCTCGCCGACGAGGTTCTGCACCGTCGTGACGGCGAGCGTCGAGCCCCCGAAGGCGTACGCCGCGTTCACCTTGTCGACGCCGTGGTTCGGGATGTCGACGCGGAGGTCGCGCGGGATGGCCAGGAGTGCGATCCGGTGCTCGTCGGGGTCCGTCCGCACGATCATCATCGCGTCCGTGCGGAAGGGGCCTTCGCGGTCCGGGCCCTCGTCGGTGCCGAGGACGAGGATCGTGCTCGGATTCGAGAGGATCGACCCCTCCTGCGGCGCGAGCACGCGCGTCGTCCGCGAGTCCAGGCGGTCGTTCGCCTCGGCGACGCCGCTCCGCAGCGCGAGGTAGCCGAGGACCGCCCAGACGAGGACGAGGAGCACCGCGACGAGCACGAGGACGAGCAGGATCCTGGGCCAGCGGCGGCCGTGCCGCCGAGATCTCTTCGCGCCGCGCGCCCGCGGATCGTCGCCGTCGCCGCGCCGGCGCGCGCGGTCCCGCGGCGGTTCCTGGCGGATGGGTCCCTTGGCGCGCCCGCCCCGGTAGACGCGGTACGGCTTGTCCTTGGAGGCCACAGCGACCGACTATCGTAGCCGCACCCCATGGGCTCCCAGCACGTCATGGCCGTCGACCTGGGCGGGACGAACCTGCGCGTGGGGCTCTTCGACCGGGAGGGCGCCGGGGTACGGCGGAGCGACCGACCCACCGACCTCTCGGGGACGGCGGCGCTCGTGTCGCAGATCGAGGAAGCGGTCGCGGAAGCCGGAGGCGACGGCTTCGCCGCGCTCGGCGTCGGGATACCCTCGACGATCGACCAGCGCGCCGGCCGGGCCGTCTCCTCGGTCAACATCCCGCTCGCCGAGGTCGACCTGCGGGAACGCCTCGAGAACCGCTTCGGCGTCCCGGTCGCGATCGAGAACGACGCGAACGCGGCCGCGCTCGCGGAGCACCGCCTGGGGGCGGGGCGGGGGACGCGGCACATGGTCCTGCTCACGCTCGGGACGGGGATCGGCGGCGGCCTCGTGCTCGACGGCCGCCTCTATCGCGGCGCCGTCGGCGCCGCGGCCGAGCTCGGGCACGTCACGCTCGACGTCGACGGCCCCCCGTGCCAGGGGAGCTGCCCCGGCCGCGGCCACCTCGAGGTCCTCGCGTCCGGCACCGCCGCCGACGCGCTCGCGGCGCAGAGGGCGGCCGAGCGCCCGGACGGCGACCTCGGCCGGGCGGCGGCCGCGGGGCGGACGGTCGACGCCCGCCTCGCCGTCGAGCTCGCCGGGCAGGGGGCCGGCGACGCGCGGGAGGTGCTCGAGCACGTCGGCTTCCACCTCGGCGTCGGGATCGCGGGCTACGTGAACGTCTTCAACCCCGAGATGATCGTCGTCGCGGGAGGGTTCGCCGCCGCCGGGGAGTTCCTGCTGGAGCCCGCCCGGCGCGTCGTCGCCGAGCGGGCGCTGCCGCCGGCGCGGGACGTCGTCCGGATCGTGCCGGCCGCCCTCGGCGTGGACGCGGGGCTCGTGGGCGCGGCGCTCGTCGCGCTCGAGTCGCTCGACGGCGCGGGCTGATGCCGCTCGTCGTCTGCCCGACCCCGATCGGAAATCTCGAGGACGTCACGCTGCGGACGCTTGCGGAGCTGCGGCACGCGGACCTCGTCCTCTGCGAGGACACCCGACGCACCCGCGTCCTGCTCGACAGGCACGGCATTCCCGGGCGGCTCGCGTCCCTCCACCGCCACAACGAGGCGGCCCGCGCCGCGGCGGTGCTCCCACGGCTCGAACAGGGCGAGCGCATCGCGCTCGTGAGCGACGCGGGGCTCCCGGGAGTGAACGACCCGGGCGCCCGACTCGTCCGCGCCGCGCTCGACCGCGGCGTGGCCGTGACCGTCCTTCCCGGGCCGTCCGCAGTCGAGACGGCGCTCGTGGCGAGCGGGCTCGTGAGCGAGCGGTACACGTTCCTCGGCTACCTGCCGCGCGCGAGGTCCGAGCTGGCAGCGCTCTGGGAGGAGCTCGCGGGCTGGGACTGGCCGGCCGTCGCCTTCGAGTCGCCCAGGCGGCTGCCGGCGAGCCTCGGCGCGCTCGCCGCCGCCGACCCCGAGCGGCCGGTCGCCGTCTGCCGCGAGCTGACGAAGCGCTTCGAGGAGGTCGTCCGCGGCCCCGCACGCGAGGTGGCCGCACGCTTTCCCGAGCCGCCCAAGGGCGAGGTGACGGTCGTGATCGGGGGAGCGAGCCGAGCGGCGGCCGAGCCGCTCGCGACCGACGCGCTCGCGGCCGTCGCGGAGCTCGTCGCCGAGGGCGTCCCGCGCCGTCGCGCAACCGACGTCGTCGCGCGACTCACCGGCCTCGCTCGCAACCGCCTCTACCGCGAGTCCCTCCCGTGACACCCTCGGCGCGCTTTCGTCACGGTCTCGTCCCGATCCGGGCCTGAGAACGCACGGCGAGGCTGGTACGGTCGTTTCGAGTCCCACGGTGGACTGAGTTCCAACCGACAACCAGGAGGCAGGCAATGAAGCGTCTGGTCGCCCTGCTTCCGGTCCTCGTCGTGCTCCAGGTCGGCGCGCCGCCCGCACTCGCCTGGACCTGGCCCGTCGACGGGCCGGTGCTACGACCCTTCGTCCTCGGCGACGACCCGTACGCGGCGGGACAGCACCGCGGCATCGACGTCGGCGCGCCGGCGGGCGCGCCCGTGCTCGCGCCGGCCGCCGGCGCGGTCGTGTTCGCGGGAACCGTTCCGGGCGGAGGCCGCACCGTGACGATCGAGACCGCGGACGGCTACTCGGTCACGCTCCTCCACCTCGGCTCGATCTCGGTCGCGCGTGGCGCGGCCGTGGCCGAGGCCGCGCCGGTGGGCGCCGTGGGCCCGAGCGGCGAGCCCGAGGTCGCGGGTCCGTACGTCCACCTCGGGATCCGGCGGACGGCCGACGAGCACGGCTACGTCGATCCCCTCGCCCTCCTGCCCGCGGGGCAAGCGCGTCCGGCCCCCGGCCCCGAGGCGCCGGCCGACAAGCGGGGGGCGAAGAAGCAGTCCGAAGGCGAGGCGTCTCCGGCCGACCCGGTACCGCCCGCTCGCCCGCGGAGGCGCGCGCCGGCGGCGAGCGCGGGGGAGGCGCAGGGCCGAGCGCCGCGACTCGCCGAGCGCCGCCTCCGAGCCCGGGCGCCCGTCGCCCTG
>DATAAQ010000144.1:0-3037 GCA_036260055.1 Gaiellaceae bacterium
GGAGCACCCGAGCAGCTCATGAGCGCGCTCCAGAAGATCGCGAGCCAGATGACGCGCATCCCGCAGCGCGACCTGCGCCAGGTCGAGGGCATGAACGCGTTCTTCATCGTCCCGACGAACTGGAAGCGCTCGGTCGGCGAGCTCTTCATGACCCACCCGCCGCTCGAGAAGCGCCTCGCCCGCCTGGGGCAGATCGCCCAGGAGATGGGCCGCCCGGTTCCGGCGTAGCAATCGTCCTCGGGTCACGCGCGGGCGGTCGGCACGCCTTTTCGGCGGCTTCGCGTGGCTTTCGGCACCCTCCGCGCAACACGCGCGCGCCCGGCGTCAGTAGGCTGAAAAGCGGAGGGAGGACCGCGGTGGCCCCAGGGCCGAGCAGCGGGAAGACGTGGGCTTAACGGACATCCTCTTCGGCCGCAAGCGTCTCAAGGGAGCGAAGCTCGACAAGCTCTTCGCCCTCTCGACCGCGCAGATCACGCTCGAGAGCGAGCTCGGCCTGCGGCCCGCAGGCGCCGCAGGGGTCGTCTTCAAGCCGCTCTCCGCGGGCGAGTTCGCCCGCGCGGAGCGCGACATCGACGAGCTCCTCGGCGTCGCGGCCCAGAGCGCCGGGTCCACGGTGCGCCGGCGCTCCGACACGTACGGCTTCCAGTGGATCGTCGTCCGCGACAGCGACTTCGAGGACCTCGTCACTTCGGTCCACCTCGTCAGCTCGGAGCTCAACGCGCGCGGCTTCGGGGAGCAGCTCCTCGCCGCGCTCTTCGCCTTCGACGGCGGCGGCCGCCCCGTGCACCTCATCTACGGGTACAAGCGCGGCGCGTTCTGGCCCTTCGTGCCGACCGGGGTCGAGCAGGAGCGCGACAACGCCGAGGAGATCCGCCTGAAGAACGAGCTCGAGGGCGAGCTGCCGATCGAGCCCGATTTGACCCGCTGGCTCGGACTCTTCGACGCGCCGCTCGAGTAGGAGAACCGGATGCGCCGGACAGCCCTCCTCACCGCGCTCCTCGCGCTCGTCGTGTCGGCCGCGCCGGCGGCCGCCCGCGTCGCCGTCGGCGCGGACTCGGACGAGGTCGTCCCGCCCCGAAGCGGCAAGGTGCGCCCCGTGGCGGCAAACGCTCCCGGGCGGCCCGGGACGCTCGTCGTCGTGCCGGGGCGAAGCCGGGTCTCCGGCCCCGGGCCGCTCCACCGGTTCGCCGTCGAGGTCGAGGGCGGCCTGCCCGTCGACCCGTCCGCCTTCGCCGCGCGGGTCGTGGACGTCCTCTCCGACCGGCGCTCCTGGGGGGCGGGCGGCGTGGCGGCGTTCCAGCGCGTCGCCTCCGAGCCGGTCGACTTCCGCGTCACCCTCGCGAGCCCCGCGCTCACGGACCGTCTCTGCTCACCGCTCCGGACGAACGGGATCTTCTCCTGCGCCCAGGGCGGCCGCGCCGTCCTCAACTCGACCCGCTGGCTGCGCGGGGCCTCGGCGTACGCCCGCCTCGGCCGCTACCGCACGTACATGGTCAACCACGAGGTCGGGCACCTCTTCGGGCACGCGCACGCGTCCTGCCCCGCCGCCGGGACCGCGGCTCCGGTGATGATGCAGCAGACGAAGGGCGTCGCGCCCTGCCGCGCGAACCCCTGGCCCCTTTCCTGGGAGCGGGGGTAGCCGCTAGGCGGGCACGTCCGGGATGAGCCCCTCGGCGGAGAAGAGCCGCCTCGTCTCCTCCAGCGTGAGGTCGCTCGGCGGGATCACCACGTCGGAGGGCGAGAGGTCGTCGTCGGGCAGCCGCTCGCCCTCGCCCTGCACGAGCCGCCACATCTCGTCGAGGACACGGTCGAGCTCGGGCTCGTCCTCTCCCTCCGCCGCCGCCTGGGCCCGGTCGTCGAGCTCGTTCAGGCGCTCCGCGAGCTCGTCCGCGACGCGGAACTGACCCTCCCCCATCAGGCGGACGATCATCGCCGCTCCTCCTCGAGCGCCTTCTGCTCGCCCGCGCCGAGCTCGCCCCTGAGGCGTGCGAGCTCGTTCTCGACCTGGCCCGAGGTCTCGAGCTGCGCGAGCTCGCGGTCGAGCTGCGTCCCGCCGGTGAAGTCCTCGAGCGTGCCCGCCTCGACGAGCTCGTCCACGGCCGCCGCGCGCGCCTGCATCTGCTCCGTGCGGTCCTGCGCGCGCTGGATGGCGAGCCCGGTATCCGCCATCTCCTCGCCGATCCCGCTCGCCGCCTCGCCGATCCGCACCTGGGCCTCCGCCGCCGAGTACTGCGCCTTGATGACCTCCTTCTGGCTCCTGAAGGACTCCACCTTCGTGGAGAGCCGCTTCTCGCTCGCCACGAGCTTCTCCTGCTGAGCCTCGAGCCCGGCGATCTGCTGGTCGAGGCCTTGGAGCTGCTGCTGCGCGAAGGCCTTGCGCTCGAGCGCCGCGCGGGCGAGGTCCTCGCGTCCCGCGGCGAGCGCCTGCCTCGCCTGCTGCTCCAGCTTGGGCAGCTCCTGCTCGAGCTTCTGCGTCTGGAGCTCCAGGCGCTTCTTCGCCGTCACGACCTCGGCGACGCCCTTCTTCACCTTCAGCAGCATCTCGCGCTGCTTCTCGTACGAGTAGTCCAGCGTCACGGAGGGGTCCTCGGCCCGGTCGAGGAGCTTCGAGACCCACGCCTTGATCACGTTCGAGGTGCGGCTCATGAGGCCGGCCATGTGATTCGTCCTCCCTGTCCGGGTGCCCGGCTGGCATCCTACCCGCGCCGTGATCGTGGAACGCAGCATGGATCCCCAGTGGCTCTCGAACGCGTACCTGGTCGCGGACCACTCGGGCGGGACGGCCGTCTTCGTCGACTCCGGCGCCCCGATCGAGCCGCTCTTCTCGGCGGTCGACCGCCTCGAGGTGCAGGTGACGCACCTCCTGACGACGCACGCGCACGGCGACCACGTCGCCAACCACGAGCTGCTCGAGCGGCGGTTCGGCCTGCGCGTCATCGCGGCCGCCGAGGAGGGCATCGACGGCGCCGAGCCGCTCGGCCACGGCGAGGTCGTCGAGACCGGCGACCTCCGCATCGAGGCGCTGCGGACGCCCGGT
>DATAAQ010000145.1:0-15314 GCA_036260055.1 Gaiellaceae bacterium
GGCTTCATGGTCGGAAGGGAGTACGAGGCGGGCGGCATCGCCAAGGACGGCGCGAAGCTCGTGACCGCGGTCGCGTGCGCCCAGGTGCCCAAGTTCACCGTGATCCTCGGCGGCTCCTTCGGCGCCGGAAACTACGGCATGTACGGGCGCGCCTATGCGCCGCGCCAGCTCTGGATGTGGCCGAACGCGCGCATCTCGGTGATGGGCGGCGAGCAGGCGGCGACCGTCCTCTCCACGGTCGGGGACGCCGATCCGGACGCCATCCGCGCGAAGTACGAGCGCGAGGGCAATCCGTACTACTCGACGGCGCGCCTCTGGGACGACGGCATCGTCGACCCGGTCGACACGCGAACGGTGCTCGCCCTCGGCATCTCGGCCAGCCTCAACGCTCCCATCCCGGAGACGACCTTCGGCGTCTTCCGGATGTGACCCCTAGGGCAGGAGCTCGCCGGCGTCCGGGAGGGGCGGCAGCTCCGCCTCGGGAACCGTCGCCTCCGGCTCGAGCGGGAGCTCGGGGGTGGGCGGCACGGGCAGCTCGGGCGCCGGCACGGCGGGCACGCTCACCTGCGGCACCTCGAGCGACGCCTCACCGAGCACGGGAAGCCCGGGCGACCCCACCGGGCCGTCGCTCCCCGGCGCGGATGGAGCCGCCGCCGGCTCGTCCGCGCCCGGCTGCGCTGCGTCTCCACGCGCCTCCGCCTTCTCCTTCTTCGCCTTCTTCGCCTTCTTCGCCCCCGGCTTCGCAGCGGCGGCCCGCGCGGACGCCGCCTCGACCGTGTGAAGCGGGCTCGCGGCGACGGGCTCGTCCCCGGCCGGCCGACGGTCGGCGCCCGCGTCCGGCAGCGCGCCAGCCTGGACGGCGGCGCCCGTGCCGATGATCGTCGCGCCGACGGCGCCGGCGAGCTTGGCAGCGAGCCCGCGGGACCCGACCCACGCCGTGACGGGCGCGACCGCTTCGGAGAGAGCGGCGGGCAGCGGCCACAGGGCGATGCCGCCGAGCCGGACGACCGGCCGCTCCTCGGCCGCCGCGAGCTCCTCGCGAAGAGCACGGCGAGCGCGGAAGAGGAGCGTCTCGACGGCCGCGACGGAGAGCTCGAGCGTCTGCGCGATCTCCGCGTAGGAGAGCCCGCCGATCTCCCGGAGGACGAGCGCGGCGCGCTGGCTCGGGCGCAGGCGTGCGAGCGCCGCGCGGATCTCGCCCGCGGAAGGCCCCTCTGGCTCCGGCGCCGCCAGGGCTTCGGCGTCGAGCTCGACCTCCTGCGGTCGCGAGGCCCGCGCCCGGAACGAGCGCCTCGTCACGTTCTGGGCGATGGTGAGGAGCCAGGCGCGAGGCCTGTCCGGCTCGGACCCCCGCCGAAGGGCCCGGTAGGCGTTCAGGAAAGCCGTCTGGGTCACGTCTTCGGCGTCGGCGGGATTGCGGACGTCGCGGAGCACGGAGCGGTAGACGTCGCCGCGGTGCCGGCGGTAGAGGCGCTCGAACGCGAGGACCGACGCGTCGTCTCGCGCGCGGGAGGGGTTCGTGGCCACGCCTTCACATTCCCCGATCCGCCGGAAAATCCACGTGCCGACGTCGGCGCAAGTTTTGCGCCGTCGCCGGCCTCTTCTTGGGGATGGCCCGGATCTGTACCCGCCGGCTGCGGCCGACCGGCGGGGCGTTCCGGGCCACCTGACCATGTTCCCGATCTCTCGCCGGGCGAATCAGCTCTCTCGGACACCGGACTCCGGAGCTCTCGCCGTCTGGACCGGCGACGCCGAGTGCGCCGCCGACCTCGCCGCCTTCCTCGCCTGCACGGCCTACCGCGCGGTCCGGGCGACCCCGGAGACGCTCGCCGTCGTACCGCCGCCGGGGCTCGACGCGTCTCTCGCACGCCGGGAGCTCGAGAGCTACCTCCACCTCTGGCGCCGCCGGCACCCGGGCCGGGGTGTGGAGCTCGTTCCGACAGCGTAGACTTAGCCGGTGGACCGGAGGCAGGAACGCTTCGCGCGGAACGAGTCGCTCTTCCGCGAGGTGAACGAGCGGATCGCGGACGTGAGCCGACGCTTCGGGATCGCGGACGAGCTCGAGTTCCTCTGCGAGTGCGGCCGGGCCGACTGCCTCTCCGCCGTGGCCGTCACCCGGGCGGACTACGAGGAGATCCGCGCGGAGCCCGACCGCTTCCTCGTGGCGCGCGGTCACGAGCACGACGACATCGAGATAGTCCTCGAGCACCGGGACGACTACTCCGTCGTTCAGAAGGTCGGCGAGGCGGGCGAGCTGGCCGTCGCCAGCGACCCCCGCTCGTAGGGCGCCGGCCCCGGGGAAGCCCGGCTCTAGAGGACGACCTCCTCCGGGAAGACGGCGTCCCCCGAGAAGCGCTCGACCCGGTAGGGCGCGAGGTCGAGCGCGGAGCCGCCCTCGAGGAGCTCCTCCGCCACGGCGCGGCCGACGGCCGGCGACTGCATGAACCCGTGGCCCGAGAAGCCGCAGGCCGCGTAGAGCCCGTCGCCGACCCACCCGATGATCGGGTGGGCGTCAGGGGTCATGTCGTAGAGCCCGGCCCAGGCCCGTCCGACCTCCGCGCCGGCCGCGGCTGGGTACCGGCGGGCGAGGCGCGCGAGCCGGTCGGGGAGGAGCGACTCGTCGACGTGCTCGGCGAAGCCCCAGCGCGGCGCCGGGTCGACCATCGCGAGGCGGAAGACGTCGCCCCGCCGGCGGAAGTGGAAGCCCGTCTCGACCTCGAGGACCATCGGCAGGGTGGCGGAGATGCCGGCGACCGGCGTCGTATCGACGAGCTGGCGGATGAGGGGGCGGACCGGGAGATCGACGCCGTAGAGCCGCGCCGCCTCCGCTGACCACGGGCCGGAGGCCAGGACGCGCACGTCCGCGGCGACGTCCTCGCCGGGCGTCCGCTCGCGGATCTCGACCCCGAGGCGCGCCGCGCGCCGGACGAGCTCGAGCGTCACCGCCGGGGGCTCGGCGACGCCGTCGGCTGCGCAGAACACGCCTCCGAGGACGTCGTTCGTGGCGAGCCCCGGCGCGAGCTCGGCCGCCGCCGCGGCGTCCACCTCCTCGACGGGCACGCCGAGCGACGCCTGCAGGAGCCGGCGGTCGCGGAGCGTCGACAGGCCGGCCTCGGTCGTGGCGAAGAAGAGGTAGCCGACCTGCTGGAAGAGCTCTCCGCCGAGCTCCTCGAAGAAGCCGATGCTCTCCTGCGCGAGGCGGACCTCCGGCGCCGTCGAGAACTGCTGGCGCACCCCGCCCATCGCCTTTCGGGTCGACCCGCCCGCGATCTCGCCGCGGTCGGCGAGGACGACGTCTCGTGCGCCCAGGAGCGCGAGGTGGTAGGCGACGCTCGCGCCGATCGCCCCGGCGCCGTGGACGGCTATGCGAGCCATCGGGGCAGGAGCTCGTCGACGCGCGCGCGCTCCTCGGCGGTGAGCGGCCGCAGCGGCGCGCGGACGTCCTCCCGGACGGGAACCCCCCGCCGCGCGAGCACCCGCTTCAGCGCGGCGTGCCGGGGGAAGCCCTCGAGCGCGTCGCGGAGCGCCCCCACCCGCTCGCTGGAGACGGCGCTCGGAGCGCGCACCGCCTCGGCGACGAGCTCCGGGAAGGCCGTGGCGAGCGCCGAGACCGCCCCGCGCGCGCCGTGCTCCATCCCGCGGTGGATCAGCCGCTCGGGCCCGACGAAGACGTCCAGCCCTTCGACGAGGTACGGCTCGAAGCGCTCCCAGGGCGAGTCCGACACCTTCATCCCCGCGAGGTTGGGCGCCCGCTCCCGGAGGCGCTCGACGACGCCGAGCGGGACGGCGTAGCCGCTCGCGCGGGCGAACTCGTAGAGGTAGAACGGGGTCGGCGCGCAGGCGCGGGCGGCCGCCTCGAAGTGGGCGAGGAGAGCCGCCTCGTCGAGCTGGAAGTACGGGGGGCCGATGACCGCGACCGCGTCCGCGCCGGCCTCGGCCGCGCAGGCGGCGAGCGCCACGGTGTCCGCCGTCGTCTGGGCCCCGCAGTGGACGGCGACGGCGAGGCGGCCGCGACAGGCGTCGACCCAGAGACGGGTGGCACGCTCGCGCTCGGACCGCGCGAGGAGGATGCCCTCCCCGGTCGTCCCCATGGCGAGAACGCCGTCGAGCCCGCCGCCCGCGAGGAGGTCGGCCAGCGGACCCCACGCCTCCTCGTCGAGGACCGCGCCGTCGTCCCGGAGCGGAGTGACTGCCGCCGCGAGCGCGCCCTCGATCACCGGCCGAACTCTAAGCTCCCTCCCGCATGAGCGCGCTTCGCAGGGAACGGGAGGGGTCCGTGCTCCGAGTCACGATCGCCAAGCCGGAGCGGCGAAACGCGTTCGACGCCGAGCTGATCGCCGCGCTGACGGAGGCGTTCGCCGACGTCGGGGACGCCCGAGCGGTCGTGCTGGCGGGCGAGGGGCCGAGCTTCTCGGCCGGCGCCGACGTCGAGTGGCAGCGGGCGTCCATCGACCTCGACTTCGAGGCGAACGTCGAGGATGCCATGCGCCTCTACCGCATGCTGGAGGCGATAGACGAGTGCCCCGCGCCCGTCGTCGCGCGGGTGCAGGGCCACGCTCTCGGAGGCGGCTCGGGCCTCGTCGCCTGCGCCGACGTCGCGATCGCCGGCGAGAACGCCGTCTTCGGCTTCTCGGAGGTCCGCCTCGGTATCGTCCCGGCGGTCATCTCGCCGTTCGTCCTTCGCCGGATCGGCTCGGGGCCCGCACGCCGGCTCTTCCTCACCGGCGAGCGCTTCGACGCCGCCACGGCCCTCCGTATCGGCCTCGTCCACGAGGTCGCGCCCGACCTCGACGGCGCCGTCGAGCGCGTCGTCGCCGACCTGGCGGCCGGCGGCCCGGAGGCGGTGCGCACGGCGAAGCGCCTCGTCCGCGAGCGCCCGGCGGGGGCCGAGACGGCCCGCATCGCCGCGGAGCGGCGGACGAGCGTGGAGGGCCAGGACGGCCTCCGGGCGTTCCTCGAGAAGCGCGCCCCGGCGTGGAGATCCGCAAGCTCCTCGTAGCCAACCGCGGCGAGATCGCGGCCCGCGTCTTCCGGACGTGCAGGCGGCTGGGCGTCGGGACGGTGGCCGTCGCGGCGCCCGACGACGAGGGGGCCTACCACACGCGCCGCGCGGACGAGGTCGTGGGGATCGGCGGCTACCTCGATCCAGCCGAGCACGTCCGCGCGGCCGCCGCGTCCGGTGCTGACGCCGTCCATCCGGGATACGGCTTCCTCGCGGAGAACGCCACCTTCGCGGAAGCGGTCGGCGCGGCGGGCCTGCTCTGGGTCGGTCCGCCGCCCGAGGCGCTCCGGGCGGCGGGGGACAAGCTGGAGGCCAAGCGCCTCGCGCGCGAGGCGGGCGTCCCCGTCGTCCCGAGCGGGGAGCCCGCCGAGATCGGCTATCCGCTCGTCGTCAAGGCGGCCGCGGGGGGCGGGGGCCGCGGGATGCGCGTCGTCCGAAGGCCGGAGGACCTCGAGGACGCGCTCGCCGCGGCGGGGCGGGAGGCAGCGGCGGCCTTCGGCGACGACACGCTCTTCTGCGAGCGCTACGTCGAGCGCCCGCGCCACGTGGAGGTTCAGCTCCTCGCGGACTCCCGCGGCGCCGTCGTCCACCTCGGGGAGCGTGAGTGCTCCGTCCAGCTGCGCCACCAGAAGGTGCTGGAGGAGAGCCCCTCCCCGGCTCTCGACGGCGAGCTGCGGACCGCCATGGCGGACGCGGCGCTCGCCTTCGCGCGCGCGGTCGGCTACCGGGGCGCGGGCACGGCCGAGTTCATCCTCGCCGACGGCGCGTTCCACTTCCTCGAGCTGAACGCGCGCCTGCAGGTCGAGCACCCGGTGACCGAGCTCGTGACCGGCGTCGACCTCGTCGAGGAGCAGCTCCGCCTCGCCGCCGGCGAGCCCCTCCGTCTCGAGTCGCGGGAGCCGGCCGGACACGCGGTGGAGGTTCGCCTCTACGCGGAGGACCCGCTGAGCTTCCTCCCCCAGGCGGGCCGGGTCGAGCGGCTCGAGCTCCCCCGCGGGATCCGCGTCGACGCGGGCGTGGAGGCCGGCGACGACGTGCCGGTCGCGTACGACCCCCTCATCGCGAAGCTCGTCGCGGCCGCCGACACGCGGGCCGAGGCGTTCGCCCTGCTCTCCCGCGCGCTCGCGGAGACGCGGGTCGGCGGGGTGACGACGAACCTCGGCTTCCTCCGCTGGCTCGTCGACCACCCGGAGGTCCGCGCCGGCCGGACGACGACCGCGTTCCTCACGGAGCACCCGCCGCTCTCCCGGACGCCCCGCGTGCCCGAGCGCTGGCGGCGGCCCGCGTTCCAGTCGCTCGACCGGCGGGCGCCTCCGCGAGTCGAGGAGTTCGCCCACGGGGCAGAGGGCGCCGGCGGAGCCGCCGGCGCGCTGGTCGCTCCGATGCCGGGCGTCGTCGTCCGCGTCCTCGCTGCGGAAGGCGAGCGCGTCGCGCCGCGCCAGCCGCTCGTCGTCCTCGAGGCGATGAAGATGGAGACGCCCCTCGTCTCCCCGTACGAAGGCGTGATCCGCCGCGTCCTCGTCGGCGAAGGCGACCGGGTGGCCGGCGGCGCGGTCCTCGTGGAGCTCGGCGACTAGGGTGGACCTCACCGACCTCCACTCCGACCCGCTCGTCCAGTTCCGACGCTGGTTCCAGGCGGCGCGCGCGGAAGGGATCGAGCTGCCGGAGGCGATGACGCTCGCGACGGCGACGCCGGACGGCCGGCCGTCGGCGCGCACCGTCCTCCTCAAAGGGGTCGACAAGCGCGGCTTCCTCTTCTTCACGAACTACGAGAGCCGCAAGGGTCTCGAGCTGGCGGCGAACCCGCACGCGGCCCTCGTGTTCCACTGGCCGCAGGCCCCGCGGCGGCAGGTCACCGCGGCGGGCGCGGTGGAGCGCCTTCCGGCCGCGGAGTCGGAGGAGTACTTCGGGACGAGGCCGCTCGGGAGCAGGCTCGGCGCCTGGGCGTCCCGCCAGAGCGAGCCCCTGCCGGGGCGGGAGGCGCTCGAGGCGGCGCTCGCGGCCGCGGAGGAACGGTACGGCGACGAGCCGCCGCTGCCACCCTGGTGGGGCGGCTACGTCCTCCGCCCCGAGCGCGTGGAGCTCTGGGAGAACCGCCCGAACCGCCTTCACGACCGCTTTCGCTACACACGCCGCGGCGACGCCTGGGACCTCGAGCGGCTCGCTCCCTGACGCGCGCCCGGCCGGGCCTCCCTGCGCGTTTCCCCTGCCGGCGGGTGGGTAGGCGGACGGGGACAGCGACGAAGGAGGTGCTGCTCGAGATGGTCAAGGAGCTTCAGGGCAAGCGCATCGCGTTCCTCGCGACCGACGGGGTCGAGCAGGTCGAGCTGACGGAGCCGTGGAAAGCGGTCGAGCACGCCGGCGGCGAGCCGGAGCTCGTCTCGCTCGAGACCGGGGAGATCCAGGGGTTCCAGCACCACGACAAGGGCCGGACGTTCCCGGTCGACCGCGCCGTCGCGGACGCAGACCCGTCCGACTACGACGGACTCGTGCTGCCCGGCGGCGTCGTCAACCCTGACGTCCTCCGCACCGACGAGACCGCCGTCGGGTTCGTCCGCTCGTTCTTCGAGCAGGGCAAGCCGGTGGGCGCGATCTGCCACGGGATCTGGATGCTCGTCGAGGCGGATGTCGTCCGGGGCCGCACGCTGACGTCGTGGCCGAGCCTCAGGACGGACGTCGAGAACGCCGGCGGCACGTGGGTCGACGAGGAGGTCTGCGTCGACCGCGGCCTCTTCACGAGCCGCAAGCCCGACGATCTCCGGGCGTTCTGCCGCAAGCTCGTCGAGGAGATCGGCGAGGGCGTCCACGAGGAGCAGCGCGAGGCCGCCCGGGAGGCGCTCCGCACGTAGCTCACGCGAGGAGGTCGCCGAGGCGGAGGGCGAGCCCGACGTCGCCGGCCACCTTCACCTTCCCGGCGAAGTAGGCGCCGATCGGGCTCTCCTCGCCCCGGACGATCCGCAGGAGTGTCTCCTCCGACGTGCTGATGACGCAGTCGGCGGCGGCGGCGCTCTCCTCGACGAAGACGGCGCCGTCGTCGACCTCGATCCGCCAGCTGCCGGCCCCCTCCACGTCGAAGCGGTAGGACGCGGTGAGGCCGCGGGCGCGCGTCGGCCCGCTCCGCCGCCCGAGGCCCTCGAAGAGCTCGCGCGCGCTCCGGGCCATCAGATCGTCGCCGTCGCAGGCTCTCCGCGGGCCGCGCCCCTCGTGGACGGGAGGACGAGTGTGAGCCCGATGCAGGCGGCCGGCCCGGCGGCCGTGAGGAGCACGGCCGTCCGGAGGTCGATGCCGTCTGCGAGCGCGCCGAGCGAGAGCGCCGCGACGCCGCCCAGGCCGATCGCCATCCCGATCGAGAGACCGGACGCCATGCCGACGCGGCCGGGCATGTACTCCTGGCTCATGACGAGGCTGACGCCGAACGTCCCGATCACGGCCGCGCCCGAGAGGGTGAGCGCGACGGCTCCCAGGATCCCCCCCACGAGCACGTAGGCGAGGATGAGCGGCGTCGCGAGGACGAAGCTCGCGAGCAGGACGGTCCGGCGGCCGTAGCGGTCGGCGAGCGGGCCGCCGAGGAGCGTGCCGATCGCTCCGGCGAAGAGGAAGAGCGCGAGCAGCCGCGTCCCGTAGCCGGCGCTGTTCCCGCGCTCGAGCTCGAAGAGCGGGACGAACGTGAAGAGGCCCATGTGCGCGAGGCTGCGCAGGCCCACCACCGCGAGAAGGAGCGCCAGCCCGCGGGGCTGGCTCGTCGTTCCCCCGAGGCGCGCGGTGCGCGGGCCGCCCTCCGGCGCGAAGCGCCCGAGGTAGGGAAGCGCGAGCACGAGGAGGCCGGCGACGAGGAGCCCGGGCAGCGCGAGGAAGGCGCCGCCGTCGAGCCCGAGACCGAGCGTGAGGACGAAGAAGGAGGCGAAGAGCGGCCCGGCCGCGAAGCCGACGTTCCCGCCGACGGAGAAGAGCGACATGCCGCTGGCCCGGCGCTCGCCGCTCGCGTAGCTCGCGAACTTCGATCCCTCCGGGTGGTACGCGGCGACGCCGACCCCCGAGACGAGGACGGCGGCCATCACGAGCGGGTAGCTCGGCGCGATCGAGGCGAGCGCCATGCCGACGCCGGCGAGCGCGACGCCGCCGGGCAGGAGCCAGAGCGCCCCGCGGGCGTCCGACCAGAGCCCGAAAGCGGGCTGGATGAGCGAGGAGCTGATCGTCGCTCCGAGGACGAGCGCCCCTACCATCGTGTAGGAGAGCTCGAACCGCTCGGCGAGGAAGGGCAGCAGCGCCGGGAGCGCGCCCTGGGCGAGGTCGGTGGCGAAGTGGCCCGACGAGAGCGCGGCCATCGCCTTCCTGTCGACGCCCGCGGGCACGGGCGTCACCTTACCGGGGGGCGTTCAGCGGGCCGCGAAGCGCGCCACGAGAGCCAGGGCGAGCTGGTGCTGCACCCGCACGATCGCGAGGCGGTTGCGCTCGAGCTGGAACCGGGTCGCGTGCGTGCGCCGCAGACCCTCCCTCTCGAGCAGAAGCCCTCCGAGGAGATCCTGGAGGGCTTCGACGGGGAGAGGTTGTCGCCCGCGAGGGGAGGATGCGGGCTGAGGAGAGGGTAGAGCTGCGCTCATCGCGCATCTCTTGTATCGGCCTGGGCGGACGGCGCCGGATCCCCCGAACGAGGCATGTGCCGAGAGGCTTCGGATAGCATCGCGCTCCCATGGAGATCGACGTCGTCGCGGGACCGCCGGAAGGCGTCGAGGCGGACGTCCTCGTCTTCCCGGTTCCCGACCCGGTCGCCCTGCCGGAAGTCGCGCGCAGTCTCGACCGGCTCGTCGAGGGCCGCCTCAGCCACCTCGTCGAGGACGGCGAGCTCAAGGGCGAGCAGGGGTCGGTCACGCTCCTCCACTCCGACGGCCGGGTGGCCGCCCATCGGATCGGCGCCGCGGGAGTCGGCAACGGCGCCTCGCTCGACGCCGACGGGCTCCGGACGGCGGCCGCCGCCGCGGCGACGCGGACGGGCGACGTCGGCGGCCGCTCGATCGCGTGGATCCTCGAAGGCGAGGGCACGCTCTCGCCGGCGGAGCAGGCGCGCGCGATCGTCGACGGGACCGCGATCGGACCGTACGAGCCCGGCCGCTGGAAGACGAACGGGGACGGGCGGCCCCAGATCGAGCGCCTCCTCCTTTGCGGCCCGGGAGCCGACGCGGCCGCGGACGAGGCCCGCCGCGCGGGCGTCGTCGCCCGCTGGACGAACCGGTGCCGCGATCTCGTGAACGCTCCCCCGAACGAGCTGACCCCCGCGCGGATGGCCGAGTGGGCGGAGACGACGCTCCGGGGAGCGGGCCTCGGCTTCGAGGTCCTCGGCCCGGAGGAGATCCGCGACGCGAAGATGGGCGCCCTCGCGGCGGTGAGCCAGGGGAGCGACAACCCTCCGCGGCTCATGACGATCCGGCACGAGCCCGACGGCGCACGAAGCGACATGGTCCTCGGGCTCGTCGGCAAGGCGATCACGTTCGACGCGGGCGGCCTCTCGCTCAAGCCCGCGGACCGCATGGAGGAGATGAAGTCCGACATGGGCGGCGGCGCGGCCGTCCTCGCGGCGACGGGGGCGATCGCCGAGCTCGGGCTGCCCGTCCGCGTGCTCACGGTCGTCCCGGCGTGCGAGAACATGCCCGGCGGTCATGCGTACCGGCCCGGCGACATCCTCACCGCGCTCAACGGCAAGACGATCGAGGTCACGAACACCGACGCCGAGGGCCGGCTCATCCTCGCGGACGCCCTCTGGCACGCGCGGAGCTCCGGCGCGACGCATATCCTCGACCTCGCCACGCTCACGGGCGCGATGGTCGTCGCGATGGGCGACTACTACGCGGGCCTGTTCGGAAACGACGAGTCGTGGACCGCCGAGATCCGGGCGGCGGCCGAGCAGAGCGGCGACCACGTCTGGCTGTGGCCGCTGCACGACACGTACCGACGATTCATCGAGTCGACGTTCGCAGACCTGAAGAACTCCTCGGAGCACCGCCAGGGCTCTCCCATCCTCGCCGCCCGCTTCCTCCAGGAGTTCGTGGGCGAGGGGCCGTGGGCGCACCTCGACATCGCGGGGACGGCGTACCTGGAGCGCGGGCGCGGCGACTACTACCGGGGCAGCGGCGCCACGGGGTTCGGGGTCCGGCTCATCGCGGAGCTGGCCCGGCGGCTCTCGGCCTAGCCCGCATGGACTTCGACCTCTCGGACGAGCACGAGCTCCTGCGGCGGACCGTGCGCGAGTTCGCGGAGCAGCGGATCGCGCCGGTCGCCGAGGAGCTCGACCGCGAGCACCGCTTCCCGTACGAGATCGTCGCCGGGCTGGCGGACCTCGGGCTGATGGGCATCCCCGTCCCCGAGGAGTACGGCGGGGGCGGCGGCGACACGCTCTCGTACGCGGTTGCGATCGAGGAGCTGACCCGCATCGACTCCTCCATCGCCATCACGGTCGCCGCCCACACGTCGCTCGGCACGATGCCGATCCTCCTCTTCGGCACGGAGGAGCAGAAGCGCGAGTGGCTGCCCGACCTCGCCTCGGGCAGGCGGCTCGCCGCCTTCGGGCTCACCGAGCCCGGAGCGGGCTCGGACGCCGGCGCCACGAGGACGACGGCGGAGCTCCGGAACGGCCGCTGGGTCGTCAACGGCTCGAAGATCTTCATCACGAACGCGGGGACGGACATCACCGCCTGCGTGACGGTGACGGCCCGGACGGGCGACGACGAGATCTCGAACCTCATCGTTCCCAACGGGACGCCGGGGTACGAGATCTCCTCGCCGATGCGGAAGATGGGCTGGCACGCGTCCGACACGCGCGAGCTCTCCTTCCGCGACTGCGCCGTGCCGGAGGGCAACCTCCTCGGCGGGCGGGGCGCCGGGTTCCGCCAATTCCTCGAGATCCTCGACGGCGGGAGGATCTCCGTCGCGGCCATGGGGCTCGGGCTCGCCCAGGGCGCGTACGAGCTCGCGTACGCCTACGCGAAGGAGCGCGAGCAGTTCGGGCAGCCGATCGCGCGCTTCCAGGCGATCCAGTTCCAGCTCGCGGACATGGCGACGGAGATCGAGGCCGCGCGGGCTCTCGTCTACAAGGCGGCCTGGCTCAAGGACCGCGAGCGGCCGTTCGCCGGCGCGGCCGCGATGGCGAAGCTCTACACGGGCGAGCTCTCGCACCGGATCGCGAGCCGCGCGCTCCAGATCCACGGCGGCTACGGCTACATGGACGAGTACGCGATCTCGCGGCTCTACCGCGACCAGAAGGTGCTCGAGATCGGCGAGGGCACGAACGAGGTGCAGCGGATGGTGATCGCGCGTCACCTGGGGCTCTAGGGGGCGGGCTGCCCCGGGGCCACCCCATGCCACCACCCGCTTCCGAGCGTAGCGCCCCCGGGCGCACACGACGCGCCCCGTTCGTGCCGGTTCCGGTTCCTTTCGCCGCGCGGCCGGCCGTACTAGGATCGCGCCGACCACCGCCAGACAGGAGGGACGCATGCCGCTTTTCATGGACGTGCACAACATCGAGGGGGGCGTCTCCGCCAAGGACGTCGCCGACGCGCACATGAAGGACCTCCAGGAGCAGGCGAAGTACGGCGTCGACTACAAGCAGTACTGGGTCGACGAGAAGGCGGGGAAGGTCTTCTGCCTCGTCGAGGCGCCCGACGCGGAGACCGCGGCGACCGTCCACCGCGAGGCGCACGGCCTCGTCGCGGACGAGATCTACCAGGTCGAGGAAGGCTCGTAGGCCGCCTCTACGCCGGGTCCTCCGGCTTCTCGTACCCGAGCTGGCGCGGCGGCTTCTATCCGCCGGACGCGCGCCCGGACGCGTTCCTCCGACGCTACGCGGAGCAGCTTCCCGCCGTCGAGCTGAACACGACGTTCTACCGCCTGCCCGCCGAGGAGCAGTTCGAGCGTTGGGCCGAGCAGACGCCGCCGGGCTTCCGCTTCGCCGTCACGATGAGCCGCCGCGTCACCTCCTTCGGCCGGATCGAGGGCGTCGACGCCTTCACCCAGACCGTCCGCCGGCTCGGGGACCGCCTCGGCCCGCTCCGCGTGAAGGTGCCGCAGGCCCGGGACGACGGCTTCCTCCGGCTCCTGCTCGACTCGCTCGACCCCGACCTCGCCGTCGCGCTCGACTTCCGGCACGAATCCTGGGACGCCCAGGAGATCCGGGCCCGGCTCGACGAGCGCGGACTGGCGCGCGTGGGCGCCGCCACGGGCGCCGCCCGCTTCCGCTACCTGCGCCTGCGGGAGCCGCCGTACGACGAGGCGGCCCTCGGCGCCTGCGCCCGGCGCATCCGCGCCCTACTGGCCGACGGCGTCGACGTCTACTGCTTCTTCCGGCACGAGGACGAGCCGACCGCGCCACGGTACGCCGCCCGCCTGCTCGAGCTGGCGCAGTAGGCTGTCGCGGCGATGGAGGAGCCCGCGAGGCCGGACGTCATCCTGGACGTCGTCTTCGAGGAGGGCCTGCTCTTCCTCTCCCTCCGCAACCTCGGCACACGTCCCGCGCTCGCCGTGTCGACCGAGTTCGCACGCCCGCTCGAAGGGCTCGGGGGGACGAAGGACGTCGCGGCGCTGCCGCTCTTCCGCCGCCTCGAGTTCCTCGCGCCCGGCCGCGAGGTCCGGACGCTGCTCGACACGAGCGCTTCCTGGTTCGGTCGGCGCCAGCCGACGAAGCTCAGCGCCCGCATCGCCTACCGGGACGAGCGGGGCGAGCGCTACGCGAGCACGGTCAAGCACGACCTCGCCGTCTATCGCGAGGTCGCCTACGTGGCGAGGAGGTAGCGGATGGCACGCGCCCGGCGCGACCCGTTTCCGGGCTTCCAGTTCGTCGTCGAGATCGACGGCATCGCGGCCGCCGGCTTCCGGGAGGTCTCCGGGCTCGAGGGGGAGATCGACGTCGTCGAGTACCGTGAGGGCGCCGACGCCACGCCTTCGGCGCGCAAGCTCCCCGGGCTCGTCCGCTACGCGAACGTCACGCTCCACCGGGGGCTCACCGACTCGAACGACCTCTACCAGTGGTGGCGGGCGGTCGCCTCCGGGAAGCCCGACCGGCGGGCGGCGGCAATCGTCTTCCTCGACGGCGAGCGGAACCCGGTGCGGCGCTGGACGCTCCGGGACGCCTGGCCCGCCCGCTACGCCGTCTCCCCGCTCGACGCCGGCGTGAGCGGCGTCGTCGTCGAGACGCTCGAGCTGGCGCACGAGGGGTTCGACGTCGAGTGAGGGAAGACGCCGGCCCCCTGCCCGTCGTGTGGCCGTGAGCTACTACAGCCCCACACGTACCTGGCGCTGGCGCGCGCTCGGCAGGAGGACCTGATCCGGGAAACCCGCCGGCGCTAGCTCGCGGGACCCCTCGCCGAGGAGCGCCCCGGCCGCGTCGCCCGGCTCGCGTCTCGGCTCCGCCGTCGCCCGCTTCCGCGGCCCGCGGTCCCGGGGCGTCCTAGCCGCTCAGCGCACGCGCTCCACCGCGTAGCCCCACTCGGCCATCCGCGCGGCCAGCTCGGCGCAGTGGTCCTCGTCCCGCGTGGCGAGGGTGAGCTCGACCTCGGTACCGCTCACCGGCAGGTCGATCCCCTCGCGGTGATGCTCGACGGCGAGGACGTTCACCCGCTCGGCCGCCAGGAGCGAGAGCAGCTTCGCGAGCGCTCCGGGCCGGTCGTCGATTCGCGTGCGCAGGACGAGGAAGCGGCCGGCGCGCGTGAGCCCGAAGCGGGCGACCTCGATCAGGAGTGATGCGTCGATGTTGCCTCCGGAGAGAACGGCGCACGCGGTGCCGGTGCCGGGGACCTTGCCGCCCAGGAGCGCGGCGACGGACGCCGCCCCCGCCCCCTCGACGACGAGCTTGACGCGCTCGAGCAGGACGACGATCGCCTGCGCGATCTCCTCGTCGCTCACCGTCACGACGGCGTCGAGGCGGTCGTCGAGGATGGCGCTCGTGAGCACGCCCGGCTGCTTGACGGCGATCCCGTCGGCGATCGTGAACCCGCCGTCCTCGGCTCCCGCGAGCGGCGCGCACGATGCCGCCTGGACGCCGACGATGCGGATGCGGGGACGCAGCTCCTTGAGGGCGATGGCCACGCCCGAGGCGAGCCCGCCCCCGCCGATGGGGACGACGAGCGTCTGGACGCCGTCGACCTGCTCGGCGAGCTCGAGCCCGAGCGTCCCCTGCCCGGCGATCACGGCTTCGTCCTCGAACGCGTGCACGAGCGTGGCGCCCGCCTCCACCGCCTCCTGGGCGGCGGCCTGGGCCTCGTCGTACCCGCTGCCCGCCAGCACGACCTCGGCGCCGTAGCTCCTCGTCGCGTCGACCTTCGCCATC
>DATAAQ010000146.1:0-6431 GCA_036260055.1 Gaiellaceae bacterium
GCGGACGCGCGCCGCCCTCGACGGCCTCGCCGCCGAGCTCGAGGGCGCGGCGGCGGCGCTCGAGGCTCTGCGGGAGCGGCAGGCCGCCGTCGCGCTCGGCGACGGCGCGGTTCCCGAGGCGGCACCGGTCTCGTCGGACGACTTCGTCTTCCCGGTAGGCGGCGGGCCCGGTGTCGTGAGCGTCGCGCACGACCACCACGACTATCCCGCCGCCGACATCGCCGCGCCCGAGGGCTCGCCGCTCTACGCGCTGGCGGACGCCGTGGTCGTGGACGCGTATCCCGGTGGAGCCGGCCGGTGCGGGATCGGCTTCAAGCTCCGGACGCAGGACGGCTCGGTCTTCGTGTACTGCCACCTCTCGTACCTCGAGCCCGCGGTCACGCCCGGCGCCGCCCTCGCCGCCGGCGCCCCGGTCGGCCTCGTCGGCTCCACGGGAAACTCGACCGGCCCCCACCTCCACCTCGCGTTCGACCCGGCGGTGGCGTATCCGCAGGAGGAGCTCTGGTTCCGCTCGTTCGCGGGGGTGGCGTTCAGCTGGCAGGACGCGCCGACTCCGAAGCGCGCGGCGGCGGCCGTCCGTCGTCCCCGCGCCCGCTCGGGCACGGGCGAGCGCGTCTTCCGCGTCGTTCGCACGCGCGTCGTCCGCTTCACGCGGCAGGGTGCTTGACCTTTCGGGGTCGCGTGCCGATGGAGAGGGCATGGCGGCCCGTCTGACCATGCTCCTGCCCCGCCTCGTGGCGCTGGTCGTCATCTGGCTGCTGGCCGCCGCGAGCTTCACGTTCGCCGCGGGCGGGAAGGAGAGCGCGGGGCAGCCGGCCGCATCGCAGCGCGCCGAGAAGAAGCCCGCAGTGCTCGTCGTCCCCGACGTCCGCGGCCAGGCGTACGTCTTCGCCAAGGGCATGCTCGAGGACGCGGGCTTCGCGTGGCGCGTCAGGGGCGACGTCGAGGGCTACGCCGCCAACACCGTCGCGGTACAGAATCCAGCGCCCGGCCTCCGCGTCGTGGACAACGGCGCTCCGACCGTGGTCCTCGGCCTCGAGCGGAACGAGGCCTACGACGAGCGCGGACTCCCCGAGAACGCCTCGCCCTACAGGGGCACGAGCATCGTTCTCGCGAAGGAGCGGCGGGCCACGCGGAAGCCGGCCGCAAAGCCGAAGCCCGCGGCGAAGCCGAAGCCGAGGAAGGAGGCCCCGCGCGCGGCGGCCGGCGCGCAGAAGAAGGCCTACCGCACGCCCGACTTCGTCGTTCCGGGCGCCCGCCGCGAGCCCGCCCGTGAGATGCCGCTGCCCGCCCGGGCTCGCCTGCTCGACCGCCGCGTCGCCGCCGCGTCCAGGCCCACTCCCCGCCTCGTCGACCACTGGCTCTACCAGCACTCCTGGATCGTGACGGGGGCGCTGTTCGGCTGGAGGGACGGCGACGAGGCGCTCCGGATCCTCATCGGGACCGATCGCGACCTCCAGGCGCGCTTCGGCTTCGGCGCGAGGAGCGAGGCGGTCGCCCGCCGCGCGCTCGCGGAGGTCCTGAGCCGGAAGGGCTAGCGTGCGCACCTCCGTCGTTCCCCGCCTGCGCAGCCAGCGGGGCTTCACGCTCGTCGAGCTGATCGCCGTGATGGCGATCTTCATGTCTGTCGTCACCGGCCTCACGATGCTGTTCATCTCGGGGGCGCGGGCGGAGCTCGACGCGAACGAGCGCTTCGAGGCGCAGCAGAACGCCCGGCTCGCGCTCGACAAGCTGCGGCGCGAGCTCCACTGCTCGAGCGGAATCACGAACCCGGACGGCTCGGCGCTCGGCCTCACGCCCGTCGCGGCGATCAGGGTCGTGCTTCCCGCCCACTGCCCGAGCGCGGACGGCGTCGAGGTGGCCGTCCTCTACGAGATGGTGTCCGCGGGCACGGGCCGGTGGAAGCTCCGTCGGACGAAGGACGGCGTCCCGGTGGACGTCGCCGACCACTTCACGAACGACGACGCGTTCACGTACACGGCCCAGTCAGACGAGAGCAGGGCGACCCTGCACGTCGAGCTGCCCGTCAACGTCACCCCGAACGAGGGATCGAAGACTTGGCGCCTCGTTGACGACATCGTTCTGAGGAACACGCTTCGCGAGGCTGCGTGAGCAGCGAGAGGACGATCACGTGAAGAGACTGCGGCAGCTCCTCCGACGACAGGACGGCATCTCGCTCGTCATGGCCGTGGGCATCCTCGGCGTCCTCACGATGACCGGCACGACGCTCGTCTACTACTCGAACTCGAACGCGCGCAACGCCGAGTACTCGAACCGCAGCGCCAGCGCCTACGACCTCGCCGAGGCAGGCATCAACGAGATGATGGCGGTCCTCTCGAAGCCGGAGAACAACGCGCTCAACAAGCATCTGCTGGGCTACCACGGAGACGGGTCGGTCACGCACACGGTGCACGAGTACGACGCCGGAACCGTCGAGTGGTGGGGCATCCTCGACGAGGCGGCGGCCACGTGGACGCTGACGTCGGTCGGGCGCCGCGACAACCCGACGGGGGGCGCCGCCGACGTCGAGAGGACGCTCACGGCGAAGGTCCCCGTGACGCCCATCGCCACGCAGCCGCTGAACAACCCCGCCTGGAACTACATCTACTCGACCCAGGTGACCGGCGGGGAATGCGACATGACGATCGACAACACCGTGTCCGTCCGGACGCGTGTCTATGTGGCGGGGAACCTCTGTCTGCGAAACCAGGCCACGATCGACGGCGGGGCGAACATCAGCCTCGTCGTCCAGGGCAAGGTCACGCAGTTCCAGAGCGGCAACCGGATCGGGCAGCCGTCGGGGACCGGCTACGGCCCGCTCGCCGAGGCGCACGTCGGCACGGGGTGCAAGTGGGGGAGCAACGCGCGCCACGATCCCTGCCAGCAGGGCGCGGGCAGCGCGGGCTACGACGGCCTCTGGGCGAACTCGATCACGAGCGAGCCGCAAGTGCTCGTCAAGCCGGAGGCGGACTGGGATGCCTGGTACCTGAACGGCAGCCCGGGGCCGTACTACCCGTGCTCGCTCGTGAGCTCGGGCGCGGTGCCGACCTTCGACAACGACCAGGGAAGCTCCGAGAGCCCGGACATCACGAAGCGGAACACGTCGGTGCCCGGGACGTTCAACCTCACGCCTTCGAGCTCGTACTCGTGCAAGACGGCGGCCGGGGAGCTGTCGTGGAACGCGTCGACGAAGGTGCTCACGATCAACGGGACGATGTTCATCGACGGGCACGTGAAGATCGAGAACGGGGCCACGAACCAGTACGACGGCCAGGGGGCGATCTACGCCAACGGGACCGTCCTGATCAAGAACTCGAAGATGTGCGGCGGCGTCGTCGGCTCGAACTGCGACTTCGCTGCCTGGAACCCGAACACCGAGATGCTCACGTTCGTCGCCAACGGCAGCGGAGGCCAGACGGACGTCGACACGGGCGTGTCCATCGAGATCAAGAGCGCGCAGTTCCAGGGCGCCCTCTATGCGACGAACCGCGTGCAGCTCGACACCTCGTCCGACATGGACGGCCCGATGGTGGGCTCGGAGGTGCGCCTCGGCCAGTCGATCGAGACGGACGACTTCGAGACGATTGTGACGGTGCCGGCCGGGATGCCGGGCAACCCGGCCGTCTACGCGCAGCCGAACCCGCCGCAGCTCTACAGCGGCTAGGGTCTCGCGCCGATAGGTAGGGCGATGGACGTCGCGCTCGCCCTCTTCTCCGTCCCGCCCGCGCTCGCGCTCGGGAGCTTCCTCAACGTCGTCGCGGCGCGGCTCCCCGAAGGGCGCTCGCTCGTCCACCCGCCCTCGTCGTGCGTGTCGTGCGGAACGCGCGTCGCCTGGCACGACAACGTCCCCGTCGTCTCGTTCCTGCTCCTGCGCGGGCGCTGCCGCTCGTGTGGCGCGCGGATCGGCGTGCGCTACCTCGCCGTCGAGGTGCTCACCGCCGTCCTCGTGGCCGGCTGCTTTCTCCGCTTCGGGCTCTCCGGCGAGGCGTTCGTCGCGGCGGTCTTCGTCGCGGCGCTCGTCGCGCTCTCGGCGATCGACGCGGAGCGTCGGATCCTCCCGGACAAGATCGTCCTCCCGACGGCGGCGCTCGTCTTCGCGGCGCACGTGGCCCTCATGCCGGACCGTACGCTCGAGTGGGTGCTCGCCCCGCTCGGCTCCGCGCTCTTCCTCTTCGCCGCGATCCTCGTCCACCCGCGCGGGATGGGCATGGGCGACGTCAAGCTCTGCCTCCTCCTCGGCGCGATGCTCGGCAAGACGGTGCTCGTCGCCCTCATGGTGGGCATGCTCGCCGCCCTCGTTCCCTCGCTCCTTCTCTTCGCCCGGCACGGCGCCGCCGCCCGGAAGATGTACATCCCGTTCGGGCCCTTCCTCGCGTTCGGGGGGGTCGTCGCGCTGTTCTGGGGCGACGCGCTCCTGGACGCCTACCTCGGTACCTTCTAGTTCATCCCTCCTCTCAGGGATCCGGCCCGGGAGGCCGATAACCCGGAGAGGTGGAGTTCGACGATCTGCAGCCGCTTCGCCGCGCAGGCGGCGCCGAGGACGCCGACCGCGAAAGCGGCGTCCCCCGTGAGTACCCGCCTGGTGCGGGCATCGCGCCGAACGCGGTCGCCCAGCTCGTCGCCGACCTGCTCGAGACGACCGGGCTGATCCCGCTCGACCGGCTCGCGCAGGCCCGTTCGCGCGCAGGCTCGGGCTCGCTGGCGGCGGCGATCACAGACGAGCGCATGGCGCCGGAGCAGGAGGAGGCGGACGGCCCCTCGCTGCGCGTCGAGCGGAGCTCCTCCTCGAGCGACGAGGCGCGCGCCCTTGCCGAGCGCCATCACCTCCCGTACGTCGACCTCTCCTCGGAGGGCGTCGAGAAGGCGGCCGCGGAGTCGATCCCCACCCACGTCCTCGAGCGGGCCGGCGCCGTCCCGTACAGGATCGAGGGCGATCGGCTCAAGATCGCGGTCTCCGATCCGACGAACGTCCAGACGATCGACGAGCTCCGACTGGCGACGCGGTACGCGCTCGACGTCCACGTGGCGCCGCCGGAGGACATCGAGCTCGAGCTCCGGCGCCTCCAGCGGGCGAGCGAGGCGTGGGAGCGGGCGGCCCTCGTCGAGGACGAGCTCGTCGAGGACGTCGAGGAGGAGAGCGACGACCTCGAGGCCGAGGACGGCGTCTCCGACGCGCCGCTCGTCCGTCTCGTGAACTCGATCATCCTCCAGGCCGCCGAGGACGGGGCGAGCGACCTGCACTTCGACCCCCAGGACGACGCGCTCGTCGTCCGCCTCCGCGTCGACGGCGTGCTCCACGAGGTTCAGCGCATCCCCAAGCGGCTCGCGCCCGGAGTGACCACGCGCCTGAAGGTCCTCGCGAAGCTCGACATCGCCGAGCGGCGCAAGCCGCAGGACGGGCGCATCTCGCTGAACGCGAAGGCGGCCGGGCGCCTTCTCGACATCCGCGTCGCCGTCCTGCCGAGCGTCGAGGGCGAGGTCGTCGTCATGCGGCTCCTCGACAAGTCGAAGCGGCCGCCCACGCTGACCGACCTCGGGCTCTCGGACGACATGCGCGCGACGTTCGAGGAGATCGTGAGGAAGCCCACAGGCGCGCTCCTCGTGACCGGGCCGACGGGCTCGGGCAAGTCGACGACGCTCTATGCCTCGCTGAACGAGATCAACCGCCCGGAGGTGAACATCATCACGGTCGAAGACCCGGTCGAGTACCGGCTCGCCGGGCTGAACCAGGTGCAGGTGAACCCCCGCGCCGGGATGACGTTCTCGGCCGCGCTCCGCTCGATCCTCCGCTCCGACCCCGACGTCGTGATGGTCGGCGAGGTGCGGGACGTCGAGACCGCCAAGATGGCGATCGAGGCGGCGCTCACCGGTCACTTCGTCCTCTCGACGCTGCACACGAACGACGCGCCGAGCGCACTCACACGTCTGAACGAGATGGGCGTGGAGCCGTTCCTGACGGGCTCCGCCGTGACCGCCGTGCTCGCCCAGCGTCTCGCGCGGAAGCTCTGCACGCACTTCTGCGAGATGTACATGCCGAGCCGCGAGGAGATGATGGAGGCGCGCTTCCCGCCGGAGCAGGTGGCCGCCGCCGACGGCGTCGCCCTCTACCGCAAGCGCGGCTGCCCGCGCTGCAACCAGACCGGCTACAAGGGCCGCATCGGCATCTACCAGCTCATGGTCATGAGCGAGGAGCTCGGCCGCCTGGCGGCCCAGCACGCGAGCCGCGAGGAGCTCGAGCGCGCGGCCATGGAGCTCGGCATGAAGACCCTCTGGGACGACGGCCTGGCGAAGGTCTCCTCCGGCCTCACGTCCCTCGAGGAGCTCGCCCGCGTCCTCGTCTGACGCCGCCCGTCCCCCTCGTCTCACGCAGCCATGTCCGGGGTCAGACCCCGTCGTGTTCCCAAGGGATCTGTCCGGAACCGTCGATGGGC
>DATAAQ010000147.1:0-13008 GCA_036260055.1 Gaiellaceae bacterium
GTCGACGCCGTACATGATCTGGAGGGGGCCCGACTCGCCGTGCATGCGGTCGCGGAAGCGGTCGGCGAGCCAGCTCCCGAAGGCGGCCGCCTCGTCGCTGAAGCCGAGCCGGAGGAGCGCGTAGAGCGAGAAGGAGGCGTCGCGGATCCACGTGAAGCGGTAGTCCCAGTTGCGCTCGCCCCCGAGCTGCTCCGGGAGGCTGGTCGTCGGAGCGGCGACGATCGCGCCGCTCGGCTGGTAGGTGAGGAGCTTCAGCGTGAGGGCCGAGCGGTCGACCATCTCCCGCCAGCGACCCCTGTAGCGCGAGCGGGAGATCCAGCGGCGCCAGTAGTCGACGGTCTCGGTGAAGAGCGCGCGCGTCTCCTCTTCCGAGTACGGGCGCGGCCCGCGGTCGCCGGCCGGCTCGAGCACGAACGACATGCGCTCGTCCGGTGCGAGCACGAACTCGGCGTAGGCGCCGCCCGCCGCCGCGGCGAGCGGGACGGGCGAGGAGAGGGCGAGCGAGCGGCCGTTCGAGCGGAAGAGCGCCCCGTGCTCCGTCACGTGCGTCTCGTGCGCGGCGCGGCCGTAGTCGAACGCGGGCTCGACGGCGATCCGGAACGGCATCTCGCCGCGGATGGAGAGAACGGTGCGGATCAGCCGGCCGTCGCCGCCGCTCCCCGAGCCGGCGATCGGCATGAAGTCGAGGATCTCGGCGACGCCGTCCTCGGTGAGGAAGCGCGTGATGAGGACGTTGGTATCCGGGAAGTAGAGCTGACGCGACGTCCAGCCGTCGTGCGCGGGCGCGATCGTGTAACGCCCGCCGCGCTCCTTGTCGAGGATGGCGCCGAAGACGCTCGGCGCGTCGAAACGACCGGGGCAGTACCAGTCGATCGTGCCCTCGGTGCCGACGAGCGCGACCGTGCGCAGGTCGCCGATGACGCCGTGCTCCGCGATGGGGAGGTAATCGGGCCGCGTGGGAGCGGCGAGAGAGTCTGCGATGGAGAGGGAGGTAGTCATGCCGTGCAGTCACGGCACGGGCGGCGCCGTTACACCGCGGTCAGGCGCGCTTCCACTCGCGGAAGGCCGCGAGGAGGGTGTCACGCGCGTCCGGGGGGAGGTGCTCCTCGCGCAGGCCGCCCGTCAGGCGGACCGTCTCCCGCATCTGCTCGACGTACGTCGTGCAGCCCGGACATTCCCGGAGGTGCGCCTCGAAGCGGGCCCGCTCGGGGAGCGGGAGGGCGCCCTCAACGTAGTCGGTCACGATCTCGACCAGTTCCCGGCATGTCAGCTCGTCTGTGGCCACGTTCGTCCCCGTACCCCTCTCGTCTGTCCTCCCGGGCGGGAGAACGTTACATCCTCCCGGGCGGGAGAACGTTAGAGCCTGCCTCCGGTCAGACGAGCCCGAGCTCTCTCGCGCGCGCGACCGCCTCGCCCCGCGTGGAGGCGTGCAGCTTCCGGTAGATGCCGCGAACGTGCGTCTTCACGGTGTTGTGCGAGACGTACAGCGTGGCGCCGATCTCGCGGAGGGTGCGGTCGCTCGAGAGGAGGCGGAGGATGGCGAGCTCGCGCCGCGTCAGCTCCTCGCCCGCGGCCGCCACGCGGCGCGCCTCCGGGCGAAGGCGCCGGTCGGCGTCCGCGAGGAGGCCGGCGAGGATGCCCGGCTCGACGCAGCGCTCGACGGCCTCGCGGGCCTCGTGGACGAGGGCGGCGGCCCCGTCGGCATCGTCGAGCGCGCGCAGGACGCGGGCGAGCGAGAGGAGGACGTACGCACGCTCCGACGGGCCGGCTCCGCGCCGGGCCAGGACGAGCGCACGCTCGAGCGCGGCCCGCGCGTCGTCGGCGCGACCGGCCCGCTCGCGCATGAGCCCGAGGGCCACGAGCGCCATGAGCGTGACCCAGTGCTCCGTGAAGCCGTGCTCGACGCTCAGCGCCAGCGAGCGGCGCGCGAGCCGCTCCGTCTCCTCCGCCTCTCCCCGGTCGGCGCGCAGGATCGCCAGGTAGCCGAGCGCCGCGATGACGGCGAGGTTGTTGCTCGCGGGCTGGTAGAGGCGCACGGCCTCCTCGAGGGCCGGGACGGCGCCGTCTGGCTCGCCGAGCCAGAAGAGCGTCCGCCCGAGCGCCGCGTGCGCCATCGCCCGCCACGGCGAGGACTCGTCGAGCTCGAGCTCGAGCGCGCGGTCTGCCGCGCTCCGCGCGCGGTGGAGGTCGCCGAGCATGAACCCGTGGACGGCGCGGTAGATGGACGCCTCCGCCTCGATCGAGGCCGCCCGGGTCGCCGCGCCGGGCGGCAGCGTGCCCGCCTGGGCGGCGGCGAGCCAGACCTCGACCTCGTCGCGCCGGCCGAGCGTGAGCGACGTGCCGGCGCGGGCGAGGCAGAGACGCGGGTCCTCGGCGATCACCTCCTCCGGGAGCCCCGCGAGCCAGTCGGCCACGGTCGTCAGGCGCCCCTGGTTGAGGTACTCGTTCCAGTGGGCGGCGACGAGCTCGGCGGCCGTCGTGAAGTCGCCCGCGGCGCCGGCATGGCGGATCGCCGCCGAGACGGCGCCGTCCTCGCGGAACCACGCGCTCGCCCGGCGATGGAGGACCGGGACGAGATCGGGCTCGCTCTCTCCGAGCTCGTGGCGGAGGAGGTCGGCGAAGAGGTGGTGGTAACGGTACCACTGGCGGCGGGCGTCGAGGGGAACGAGGAAGAGGTTCTCCCTCTCCAGGCGGGCGAGGCTCGCCGCGGATCCGTCCTCGGCGAGCACGGCGTCGCAGAGCGGCGCCGAGAGGCGCTCGAGAATCGACGTGCGGACGAGGAAGGACCGGAGGTCCGGCGGCTGGCGCTCGAGCACCTCCGTCACGAGGTAGTCGACGACGTGGCGGTCGTCGCCGGCGAACGCCTCGATGAACGGGTGCGCGTCGCCCCTCCCGCGCAGCGAGAGCGCCGCGAGGTAGAGGCCGGCCGCCCATCCCTCCGTGCGCTCGTGGAGCAGGCGGACGTCCTCGGGCTCGAGGCGGAGGTCGAGGACGCCGTTGAGGAAGGCCTCCGTCTCCTCGGCGCTGAAGCGGAGCTCCTCCGCGCGGATCTCGAGCAGCTCTCCGCGCGCGCGCAGGCGCGGAAGCGGCAGCGGCGGGTCGGCGCGCGTCGCGAGCACGAGCCGCAGACGCGCCGGACGGTGCTCGACGAGGAAGGCGAGCGCCTCGTGGATCTCCTGGTTCCCGATCAGGTGGTAGTCGTCGAGGACGAGCGCGAGCGGCGAGTCGCCTTGCTCGAGGTCGTTGACGAGCGCCGGGACGACGTCGTCGACGAGACTCGCCCCCGGGGCGCGGAGGAGCGCGAGCGCGAGCGCGCCGGCCTCGGGCTCGGAGGTCCGCAGGGCCTCGACGACGTAGGTCCAGAAGCGCACGGGGTCGTTGTCGGAGGTGTCGAGCGAGAGCCAGGCGAACGAGCCGTCCGCCTCCGCGTCGGCGCACCAGGCGGCCAGAAGCGTCGTCTTCCCCCAGCCCGGCGGCGCCGCGACGAGCGTCAGCCCGGGAAGGGAGCCGAGCAGGAGCCGCTCGACGAGGGCCGACCGCGGGACTCTCGCCCGCGCGGCCGGGACGTGCAGCTTCGTCGCCAGAACGAGGGGCCCCCCGGCGCGCTCTCTCGCCGGCCGCTGCTGCACGACCCACAGGGTAGTGGAGAGCCGCGCGGGCGCCTAGGAGTCGAGGTAGCGCTCGAGCGCGGCGCGGACCTTGGAGCGGGCGCGATGGAGGAGGACGCGCTGGTTCGCCTCGGAGAGCTCGAGCAGCTCGCAGACCTCCTCGGCCGGCCAGCCCTCGACGTCGCGCAGGAGGATCACGCGCCGCTGCGCCGGCGCGAGCTCCTCGATCGCCGCCCGGATGCAGCCGAGCGTCTCGCTCGAGAGCAGGCGGTTCTCGGGGATCTCGCTCCAGCTCGAGGGGAAGGAGGCCCAGTGCCCGGGCCACTGCGGGTGGCTCGCGTCGAGGAAGCGCTCGGGCTCGACCGACGGGCCGTCGCCTTCGTCCCCGGGCTCCGCGAGGGCGGAGAACGGCACCGTCCGACCCTCGCGCTCCGCCCGGGTCTTCGCCCGGTTGGCGAGGATGCGGAAGATCCACGTCTTCAAGCTGGAGCGGCCCTCGAAGCGGCCGATCCCCTGGAGGACGGCGAGCCACGTCTCCTGGACGACCTCCTCCGCCACGGCCCGGTCGCGCACGTAGACGCCGGCGAACCGAAGCAGGGCGGCGCCGTAGCGGTCGACGAGCGCCGCGAACGCCTGCTCGTCGCCGGCCACGAGCGCCAGGCGGAGGCGCTCGTCCTCGCGCGACGGCGCGACGGCCGCGAGCTCAGGCATCGTGCCTCTGCTCGACCCGCACGAGCTCGAGCCCGAAGTCGCGAATCCTGTCGAGGAGCCCGTGGAGCTGGACCTGGTCGGCGACGACGCCCTCCAGCGTCGTCTCGCCGGAGACGGTCTCCGCCGTCATGCCGTCGAAGGCCCCGGCGAAGCGCTCGCTGAGCCTGCCCCGGACGGTGATGCGGTACGTCGCTCTTGCCACGCCGCCAGGATGCAGCGCGAGCGCGGCGATGTCTTCACCCGCGGCCCGATTTCACCCGGGTGAACTGCGGCCCGGGCGTGGGCGTTGTAACGCCGGACCACGCGGGCCGGACGAAGTGAACCATGGACGAGATCGGCTTCTCCGGGTTGCTGATCGTCGCCGCCGTCGCGTTCGCCGCGCCGCTCCTCCTCGGATTCGCGCCGGCGGTGCGCCTCCCGTCCGTCGTGCTCGAGCTCGTCGCGGGAATCGTGATCGGGCCGGCCGTGCTCGGCTGGGTGGAGGTGGACGAGCCCATCCGGGTCCTCTCGCTCGTCGGCCTCGCGTTCCTCCTCTTCCTCGCAGGCCTCGAGATCGAGTTCGACCGCCTCCGCGGGCGTCCGCTCGCGCTCGTGGGCGTCTCGTTCGCGGCGTCCTTCGGGATCGCGCTCGTCGTCGCGTTCGGCCTCCAGGGGCTCGGGCGGGTGGAGACGCCGCTGCTCGTGGCGATCATCCTCGTCGCGACCTCGCTCGGCGTCGTCGTGCCGGTGCTCAAGGACGCGAGCAGGCTCTCCTCGAACCTGGGCCAGCTCGTCGTCGCGGCCGCCTCGGTCGCCGACTTCGGCGCCGTGATCCTCCTCTCCCTCTTCTTCTCGCGGGAGTCCGCGGGCATCGGGGCCCAACTCGTCCTCCTGGGCGGCTTCGCCCTCGTCTCGGTCGTCGTCCTCGTCACCCTCCTGCGGGTCGAGCGCTCCGCGCTCCTCTCGCGCACGCTGCTCCGCCTGCAGGACACGACCGCCCAGATCCGCGTGCGGGGCGCGTTCGTCCTCCTCGTCGCTTTCGTCGCGCTCGCGCAGGGCCTGGGGCTCGAGGTCATCCTCGGCGCCTTCATGGCCGGCGCCCTCCTGACGCTCGTCGACCGCGACCGGACGATGACGCACCCGCAGTTCCGCACGAAGCTCGAGGCCGCCGGCTACGGGATGTTCATACCCGTCTTCTTCGTTACGAGCGGGCTCCAGTTCGACCTCGACGCCCTCTTCGCGAGCGGGTCGACGATCGCCCTCGTCCCGCTCTTCCTCGCGGCGCTCCTCCTCGTCCGCGGGCTGCCCGCGCTCGTCTACCGCGCGGCGCTGGCCGCGGGACACGGGCGTCGCGGCGCTCCTCCAGGCCACCTCGCTGCCCTTCATCGTCGCGGCCTCCATGATCGGCATGGAGCTCGGCCTCCTCGAACAGGCGACCGGAGCCGCGCTCATCGCTGCCGGGCTCCTCTCGGTCCTCGTCTTCCCCCTCCTCGCCCTCACGATCCTCCGCCGCGGCGAGCGGGCGCCTGTAACGGTCGCCGACGGTCCGAGACTCACTGCCACGACGCACTGACGAACTCCCGAGAAGGAGAGCGCATGACCGCAACCGCCCCCGCAACGACGACCGAAGGCATGCGAGGCCTGAGGGGAAAGAACGTCCTCGTCACCGGCGGCAGCTCCGGGATCGGGCAGGCGATCGCCGTCCGCTTCGCGGAGTACGGGGCCAACGTCGCCATCAACTACCTCTCGCGCCCCGAGGAGGCGCAGGACACCGAGGACAAGGTCCACGCGTGCGTGGCGAGCGTCCGCCAGACGGGCGTCCGCGACGTCCTCGTCCGGGGAGACGTCTCCAAGGAGGAGGACGTCGTCCGCATGTTCGAGGAGACCGTCGACGGCCTCGGCGGGCTCGACGTGCTCGTCAACAACGCCGGCATCCAGATCTCCCGCCCCTCGCACGAGCTCTCCGCCGCCGACTTCGACAAGGTGCTCGCCGTCAACCTGCGCGGCTCGTTCCTCTGCGCGCGCGAGGCGATCAAGCGCTTCCTCGCCGCCGGGACCCCCGGCGTCATCGTCAACGTCTCGAGCGTCCACCAGCTCATCCCGAAGCCGAGCTACCTCGGCTACTCGGCCAGCAAGGGCGGGATGCAGAACCTGACGCGGACGCTCGCGCTCGAGTACGCCGCGCAAGGCATCCGCGTCAACGCCATCGGCCCCGGCGCGACGATCACGCCGATCAACCGCGCCTGGGTGGACGACCCCGTGAAGCGCGAGATGGTCGAGGCGCACCTGCCGCTCGGGCGCGCCGGCACGGCCGACGAGATGGCGGGGGTCACCTGCTTCCTCGCCAGCGACGACGCCGCGTACATCACGGGCCAGACGCTCTTCGTCGACGGCGGGCTCACCCTCTACGCGGACTTCCGCGAGCCGTGGTCGTCGGAGTAGACACCGCCGAGGTCGGCATGCTCCGCCATGTCGACGACGCCAAGCGGCGCGCCGCTCTCGCGCTCGTCCGCACGGGACGCCTCTACGACCTCGCGCACGTCCTCGACGAGACGGTGCCCGTCTTCCCCGGCCGCTACTTCCGGCAGAGCCTCGTCACGACCGCCCACCACGCGAACGGCGGCGGCGTCGGCGGCAACCAGGTGAACTGGATCACCGAGGTCTTCACGGCGACGACCCAGCTCGGCACGCACCTGGACGCGCTCAGCCACCTCCAGGCGGGCGACGCCGGCTACGGCGGCTGGACGGTCGCCGAGCTCGCCTCGCCTTCGGGGGTGACGCGGCTCGGGGCCGAGACGATCCCTCAGATCGTGACCCGCGGCTGGCTCGTGGACGTCTCGCACCGGAAGCCCGGCCGCGGCGACGTCATCGGCGTCGACGACCTGGCCGGGATCGATCCCGAGCCCGGCGACGCCGTCCTCTTCCACACCAGCTGGAGCTCCCGCTGGCACGACCCCGACGCCTACCTCTCGGGCGAGCCCGGGCCCGGCTACGAGGCGGCTGAGTGGCTCGCCGAGCGCGGGGTGGCCTTGACCGGCTGCGACACGTGGAGCTACGGACCCGTGCCCGCGGAGGACCCGGCGAGGCCGTTCGAGGTGCCGCAGCTCCTGAACGTCCGCCACGGCGTCTTCGTCGTCGAGAACCTGCGGACCGCCGAGCTCGCCGCGGACGGCGTCCGCGAGTTCGCGCTCGTCCTCACCCATCCGAAGCTCCGGGGCGCGACCGGCGCCTGGGTGTCACCGATCGCCCTCGTCTGACGGGAGGAACCCGAATGAGCGACCACTACGACGTCATCATCATCGGCACCGGCGCCGGCGGCGGCACGCTCGCCCACCGGCTGGCGCCGTCCGGCAAGCGCATCCTGCTCCTCGAGCGCGGCGACTACCTCCGGCGCGAGCCGGACAACTGGGACAGCCGCGCCGTCTTCGTCCGCTCGAAGTACAAGACGCGCGAGGAGTGGTACGACAGGGACGGGAAGCCGTTCCACCCCGGCCAGCACTACTACGTCGGCGGACAGACGAAGTTCTACGGCGCCATCCTCTTCCGCCTGCGGGAGCGCGACTTCGGCGAGGTGCGCCACCACGGCGGCGTCTCGCCGGCCTGGCCGCTCTCGTACGACGACCTCGAGCCGTACTACACGGAGGCGGAGCGGCTGTACCTCGTCCACGGGGAGCGCGGCGAGGACCCCACCGAGCCGCCCGCCTCGGGGCCGTATCCCTACCCCGCCGTCAGCCACGAGCCGCGCATCCAGAAGCTCGCCGACGACCTCGCGCGGCGCGGGCACACGCCGTTCCACCTCCCCGTCGGCGTCAACCTCGACGAGCAGAACCCGGAGGCGAGCCCGTGCGTCCGCTGCACGAGGCTCGACGGCTTCCCCTGCCTCGTGGACGCCAAGGCGGACGCGCACGTCCTCTGCGTCCGGCCGGCCCTCGCGCACCCGAACGTCACGCTGGTGACGAACTCGCAGGTCGTCCGGCTCGAGACCGACGAGAGCGGCCGGACGGTGACGGGCGTGGTCGTCGACCGCGGGGGAGAGCACGAGACGTACACGGCCGACGTCGTCGTCGTCTCGTGCGGCGCCGTCAACTCCGCGCTCCTGCTCCTCCGCTCCGCGAGCGACCGGCATCCCCGGGGCCTCGCCAACTCCTCCGACGTCGTCGGGCGGCACTACATGGCGCACATCAACTCGGCCGTCATCGCCATCTCGAAGGAGCCGAACCCGACGCGGTTCCAGAAGACCCTCGGGCTCAACGACTTCTACTGGGGCGCGGACGACTTCGACTTCCCGCTCGGGCACATCCAGATGCTCGGGAAGACGGACGGCCAGATGCTCCGGGCCGGCGCGCCGTTCCCCACGCCCGGGCTCGTCCTCGACTACGTCGCCCGGCGGGCGGTCGACTTCTGGCTCACGACGGAGGACCTCCCGAACCCCGAGAACCGGGTGACGCTCGATCGCGCCGGGCGGGTGCACGTCCACTACACGAACAAGAACCTCGAGGGGCACCGGCGCCTGCTGGGGAAGCTGAAGGGCCTCCTGAAGCACCTGGACATGCACGAGCACCTGCTCCCGAACCAGCTCATCCGCGACGAGCGGATCCCCATCGCGGGCGTCGCGCACCAGTGCGGAACTGTGCGCTTCGGCACCGACCCGGCGACGTCGGCCCTCGACGTGGACTGCAAGGCGCACGACCTCGACAACCTCTACGTCGTCGACACGAGCTTCTTTCCCTCGTCGAGCGCGGTCAACCCGGCGCTCACGGCGATGGCGAACGCGCTCCGCGTGGGCGACCACCTCCTCGACCGCCTCGGGGCGTCGGCCCCGGCGCGGCGGGAGAAGGCGGCGGTCGCGTGAGCGCGGCCGGCACGCTCTCCGCCGGCTTCGTCCTCCACGAGCCGGAGTTCGAGGAGGTCCTGGGCGACGACCCGGTGCTCGAGCTCGTCGCCGAGACGGACGCCCACGAGGGACCCGTGTACGCCGCCGACGAGGACGCCCTCTACTTCACGACCGTCCGGCGCGAGCGCGTGGCCATCAAGCGGCTCGACCTCCGCGACCGGAGCGTCTCGGTCGTCCGCGCGGACGCCAACATGGCGAACGGGATGACCCTCGACCGCGAGGGCCGGATCGTCGTCTGCGAGCAGGGGACGCTCGCGTCTCCCGCCCGCATCACCCGGTTCGACCGGACGACGGGCGCCGTGGAGACGGTCGTCGACTCCTGGAGCGGGCTCCCGCTCAACTCGCCGAACGACGTCGTCGTCGGCAGCGACGGGAGCATCTGGTTCACCGACCCGAGCTACGGGTACCTGCAGGGCTTCCGCCCCAAGCCGCTCGTCGGCGACTTCGTCTACCGCTACGACCCCGCGACGGGCCGGCCGGCCGTCGTGGCGGAGTCGTTCGACAAGCCGAACGGCCTCGCGTTCTCGCCGGACGAGCGCCTGCTCTACGTCGCCGACAACGGGCGCCCGCACCACATCGTCGCCTTCGACCTGGCATCCGGGTTCCGCCGCGTGCTCGCGAACGGGACGCCCGCCCATCCGGACGGGCTCGTCGTCGACTCGGCCGGCCGCCTCTACGCCTCCGCCCGGAGCGGGATCCAGGTCTTCGCCCCGTCCGGCGCCGTCCTGGGCGAGATCTCGCTTCCCGGAGCCGTCAACTTCACCTTCGGCGGGCCCGGCGGCGACGTCCTCTTCATCACGACCGACACGGCGGTCTGGGCCGCCGTCCTCGCTGCGAAAGGAGCCCGACCATGAACGCTTTCGTCCGCACCCGCCGCGTCGTCGACGAGGCCGGCGCCGAGGCGGTCCTCGCCGCCGCCGAGGACGCCGCCCGCACGCAGGGGCTACGCGTCGTGATGGCAGTCGTCGACCCCTGGGGCGAGCTCGTCGCCCTGAGGCGTACGGAGGGCGCGCAGGCGGCGAGCTCCCGCGTCGCGGTGGAC
The DNA here is from genome assembly GCA_036260055.1 of Gaiellaceae bacterium. Classification (GTDB taxonomy): domain Bacteria; phylum Actinomycetota; class Thermoleophilia; order Gaiellales; family Gaiellaceae; genus DASQWP01. The sequence goes on from DATAAQ010000147.1 coordinate 10,235, forward strand.
AAGGCCCGCACGGCGGCGATCTTCGTCCGCCCCAGCCGCGAGATGGAGGAGCAGGTCACGAACGGGCGCCTCGGCGCGCTCGCGCTGCACGGGGCGTCGTGTCTGATCGGCGGGATCCCGCTCCGAATCGGCGACGAGGTCGTCGGCGCGATCGGGACGAGCGGCGAGACGCCGGACGAGGACGAGGGCGTCTCGCTCGCCGGCGCCGCAGCCGAGTTCTCGACGATGGAGGTTCCCGCCCTCACGCAGGCAGGCGCGAAGCTCGTCGCCGAGGCCGTCGGCGCGGCCGCCGCCGAGCGCGGCGTGGCGCCCGTCGTCTCGACGGTGGACGCCGGCGGGGCGCTCATGTACCTCCACCGTCCCGACGCCGCGCAGGTGGCGAGCGTCGAGGTGACGACCGACAAGGCCCGCACGGCGGCGATCTACCGCCGGCCGAGCAGGGACTTCGAGGAGCAGGCCTCGGGCGGGCGCCCGTCGGCGCTCCACCTCGCCCGCGCGGTCCCGCTCCAGGGCGGGATGCCGATCCTCCACGACGGCCAGGTGATCGGCGCGGTCGGGGTGAGCGGCGCCTCCTCGGCGGACGAGGACCAGGAGCTCGCGACCATCGGCGCAGGCGCGCTCTCGGCGGGCCTCGCCGCGGCGGGGAACGGGCACGCGAACGGAGCCGTCTTCTTCGCGAGCGCGAAGGTGCGCGAGAAGTTCGCGAGCGGTGGCGGCCTCCTCCTCGACACGGACGGCTACAAGATCGACGCGGGACGCCGCAGGGAGCCGGGCGAGGTCGAGTACCACGAGCGCGTCGTCGACGTCATGCACGTCGTCGAGGGCCGCGCCACGGTCGTGACCGGCGGACGGATGCTGGACACGCGCGAGGTCGCGCCGGGCGAACTCCGCGCGCGCGAGGTCGAGGGCGGGAGGACGCACGAGCTCCGCGAGGGCGACGTGCTCGCCGTCCCGAGCGGCGTGCCGCACCAGTTCGTCGAGGTCAGCGACCCGTTCCTCTACTTCGTCGTGAAGGTGGAGGCCTGACGTGGCCGCCGTCGAGACGCTGACGCCCGCTGCCCGGCTCCCCGGCCCTCCGGAGCTCCTGCCGGGGCGCCCGGACGCCGTCGTCGACCTGCAGAGCGAGGAGGGCGTCGCGCTCGTCGCCGGCCGCTGGCGCTACTCGGACTGTGCCGTCGAGGAGATCGACTTCGTCGAGGTCGGGTCGCCCGCCGACCCGCTCGGGCCGGGAGAGCGGCCGAACCGCACGTATGACGTCGTTCCGCACGCCGAGGGGGCCGGCTTCGACGACTCCCGGTGGCGCGTGCTCGCGCCGGAGGAGACGATGCTCCGCCTCGCCAACGGGCGGGTGTGCTTCAACTGGTACCGCATCGCCGTGACGATCCCCGAGCGGGTCGGCGAGCTCGACCCCACGGGCGCCACGGTCGTCTTCGAGGTCGTCGTCGACGACTACGCCGAGGTCTGGGTCGACGGCGAGCTGCCGCTCGCCCTCGGTGACGCGGGCGGCCGGGTCGCGGGCGGGTTCAACGCGGCGAACCGGGTCGTCCTCACCCGCGACGCCCGGCCCGGCGACCGCTTCCAGCTCGCGATCTTCGGCGTCAACGGCCCGATCTCCGCCTCCCCCCGCAACTACGTCTGGATGCGGACGGCGACGCTCGACTTCTACGCCGCGGAGCGGGCCGAGGCCGCCCGGGAGGTGCCGCTCGACACGGACCGCCGCGACCCGCGGCTCGACGACCTGCTCCCGCCCGGGACGCGGCTGGAGCAGGTGGCCGGCGGCTTCGAGTTCACCGAGGGGCCGGTCTGGGCGCGGGACGGCGCGTTGCTCTTCAGCTCGCCGAACACGAACTCGATCTACCGCTGGACGCCGGACGGAGTGACGCTCTTCCGGCCGAAGAGCGGCTACGCGGGCGTCGACATCGGCCGCTACCACCAGCCCGGCTCGAACGGCCTCACGTTCGACCCGGACGGCCTGCTCACGATCTGCCAGCACGGCAACCGGCGCGTCATCCGCGTCAACCCGCACGGGGACACGACCGTGCACGCCGAGCGCTACGAGGGCCGGCGCCTGAACAGCCCGAACGACCTCGTCTACCGCTCGGACGGGACGCTCTTCTTCACCGACCCGCCCTTCGGCCTGCCCGACCCGGCCGAGTCGGAGCTCGGCTTCAGCGGTGTCTACAGGGTGGCGGAGGGCGAGATCACGCTGGTCACCGACGAGCTCGAGGGGCCGAACGGCATCGCCCTCTCCCCCGACGAGCGCTACCTCTACGTCGGCAACTGGGACCCCGAGCGGAAGGTCGTCTGGCGCCACGAGCTCGAGAGCGGCGCCGGCGAGATCTTCTTCGACATGACCGATGCGCCGGGCGAGGACGCAATCGACGGGATCAAGGTGGACCGCGAGGGCAACCTCTACGTCTGCGGGCCGGGCGGAATCTGGGTGCTCTCGGCGGCAGGGGAGCACCTCGGGACCCTCCGGCTCCCGGAGGCCCCGCACAACCTCGCCTGGGGCGGGAGCGACGGGCGGACGCTCTACGTCACCGCGCTCACCGGCGTCTACCGCCTCCGGCTCGCGGTGCCGGGCATCCGCCCCGAGTAGGCGACAGCGACGAAACGAGAGGAGACACGATGCTCAAGGACCTCACCGCCGGAGACACGTTCCCCGACTTCGAGCTCCCCGACGAGAACGGGACGCTCCACCGCCTCAGCGAGCTCCAGGGCGCGAACCCGCTCGTGCTCCAGCTCGGCCGCGGCGAGCACTGCCCGCGCGAGCG
>DATAAQ010000148.1:0-10223 GCA_036260055.1 Gaiellaceae bacterium
GGCCTCGCCCCGCCGACCGAACCGAACGACAGCGGCGCAACGGCGAACGGTCGCGGGCGCGCGAACGGCCACGAGAAGGCGCGCGGCGAGGGCCACGCGAGGGAGGAGGGCGAGGGCCACGCCAAGTACGACGACGCCGACGAGGGCGCCGAGCCGACCGGCGCCGCGAGCACAAAGCCCAAGGGCGAGAAGAACGGTGGCGGCCAGGCGAAGGCCGGACCCGGCGCGACGCCGGCCGCGAAGGGGGACGGCAAGGGGAAGGGCAAGCCCGATACGAAAGGTAAGGCCAAGGGCAACGGCAAGGGGAAGGGCGAGGCGACGACCGGCGGCGGCGGCTCGGGCCAGGGGAAAGGCAAGGACCCCGGCAAGGGCAAGGGCTGAGCGAACCGCTCGAGCACGTCCTCCGGCCTGCCGCCGGGGACCCCGACGGCGCGCTCGTCCTCCTCCACGGCCGCGGCGCCGACCAGCACGACCTCGCCCCGCTCCTCGACCTGCTCGATCCCGCGCGGCGACTCCTCGGCCTGCTCCCGCGCGGCCCGCTCGCGCTTCCGCCCGGAGGGGCGCACTGGTACGTCGTCGAGCGGGTCGGCTATCCCGATCCCGCCACGTTCTTCCCCACGTTCGACCGGCTCACCGAATGGGTGGACGAGACGCTCGCGCAGGCCGGCGTCGCCGCAGACCGCACGGTGCTCGCGGGTTTCTCCCAGGGTGCCGTCATGTCGCATGCGCTGGCGCTCGGCGCCGGCCGTCCGCGCCCCGCCGCCGTCCTCGCCATGAGCGGCTTCGTGCCGGAGGTCGAGGGCTTCGAGCTCGAGCTGGAGAGCCGCGGCGGCCTCCCCGTCTCGATCTCGCACGGGACGTACGACCCCGTGATCTCCGTCGAGTTCGCCCGCGCCGCGCGCGCCCGGCTCGACGCGGCCGGCCTCGCGGTCTCCTATCGCGAGGATCCCGTCGCGCACCAGATCTCGCCCGCGGCGCTCACGCAGGCGAAGGCGGTGCTCGACGCGGCGCTCGCTGTCTGAGGAGCGCCGGGAGTCCGAGCCGCCGAGCCCGCAGTTGCGCGCGCTCGGCGCCGGTCAGCGGGCCGCCCATGAGCACGTCGAGCGTGATCGTGAGGCCGATGGCGAGACCGGCGACCGACTTGAACGTGCCGCGCGGGTCGGCCGCGGTCGCGAAGATGACCCAGACGAGGAAGAACGTGAGCACCGCCTCGACGAGGAAAGCCGCTCCGCCGGATCGACCCCGCCGAACGTGACGGCGGGGTTGAAGTGGCCGCCGGAGATGTGGCCGACGGCCGACGCCATCACCGCGATGACGAGCCCGTGGGCCAGCGCGACGCCTCCGAGGTCCGCCCCGCTCATGAACGCGCCCGCGCCCGCGAACGTCAGCGCGAACGCGCCCCCGAACTCGGGGGTGCCCCTCCGGAGAGAGTCTCCCTCCATCGGCTCGGGAGCCAAGGCCGCGAGCCGGACGGCGTCAGGCGCGCCAGTAGGTCCGCGTCAGGAGCACTGCGACGGGGATGATCTCCACGCGGCCGAGCCACATGAGAACGGTGAGGAGGCCGGTCGAGGAGTCGCTGAAGTCCGCGTACGAGCCGAACGGCCCGGCGAACCCGAAGGCGGGACCGACGTTGCCGAGGCACGCCGCCGCGGCTCCGAGCGCCTCGAAGGAGGTCAGATCGAGCGCGGCCTGCTTCGCGTCGATCACGAGCCCGAGCGCTCCGAAGGCGAAGAGCCCGATGTAGAGGACGATGAACGTGACGACCCCGCGGAGGGCGCGATCCTCGACGACGGTGCGGTTGAGGCGCACCGGGACGACCGCCTCGCGGTGGACGGTCTGCTCGAGCTCTCTGCGGATGATGCGGAACATGAGCAGGTGGCGGACGACCTTGATCGAGCCGCCTGTCGACCCGGCCGACGCGCCGAGGAACATGAGGAGGAGCAGCGTCAGCTCGGCGAGCGGGCTCCACGTCGTGTAGTCGGTCGTCACGAAGCCCGTCGTGGTCATGATCGAGACGCTCTGGAACGCCGCCTGGCGGATCGCCTCCTCCCCGTCGGCGAGGCCGCCGGCGAGCAGCTCACCGAGGAGGAGCGCCCCGCCGGCGACGAGGAAGGCGAGGTAGAGGCGGAACTCGTCGTCGTTTGCGACGGCGCGACCTTTCCCCTGGACGAGGAGGAGGTAGAGCCGGAGGAAGTTGACGCCGGCGACGACGATGAAGACGAGAACGGCCCACTGCGTCGCCACGCCGAAGGCCGCCAGCGATTCCTCCTGCGTCGAGAAGCCCCCGATGGAGAGCGTCGAGAACGCGTGGGCGCTCGCCTCGTAGAGGTTCATGGCGGAGTCGAGCCCCGTCCAGCCGATGACGGCGAGGACGGCGATCGCGACGGCCGTCAGTCCGACGTAGAGGATCCAGAGGCGCCGGGCGGTCTCGCGGATCGTGGCCGACAGGCGCTCGACCTCCGTCGGCCCCGCGAGCTCGGCCTGGAAGAGTTGCCGGCCGCCGACGCGCAGCCGCGGGAGGATCGCGACCGCGAGGACGACGATCCCCATCCCGCCGAGCCACTGCGTGAACTGGCGCCACATGGCGAGCGAGCGATCGAGCGCCTCGATGTCCGTCAGCACGGTCGCGCCCGTGGCCGTGAAGCCTGACATCGCCTCGAAGTAGGCGTTCACCGGGCCGGCCAGCTGCGGCTCGTCGGCGAAGAGGTACGGAAGCGCGCCGAAGGCCGGAACGACGAGCCACGTGAGCGCGACGACGAGGAAGCCCTCGCGGACGCCCACCCGCTCCTTCCCGTGAGTCCCCCGCTCGAGGAGGAGGCCGGTGGCGGCGGTGATCGCGCCCGCCGCGAGGTACGGCCAGGAGGGCTCGCCGTAGCCGAGCGCGACAGCGGTCGGGAAGAGGAACGTGGCTCCGAGGTACTTGAGGAGCGCGCCGACGAGGTTGAGGACGCTCCCGACGTCCACCCCGAGCGTCCCCAGCCGGCCGGCGCGCCGGATGCGGGCCACGTGCTCCAAGCCCTAGAGCGCCTTCTCCACCTCGGGCACGCGCCTCGACTCCGTGAAGATGATCGCCCTGTCTCCCGGCACGAGGACGTCGTCGCCGTGGGGGAAGATCGCTGTCCCGTCGCGGACGATCGCCCCGATCAGCGAGCCCGTTATCGGGAGGTCCTTGAAGGGCGTCCTCACGAGCTTGCTCTCCTCCCGCACGGTGATGTCGAGGATCTCGAAGCGGTCGCCCTCGAGCATGGCGAGCTGGCGGATGCGCGGGTCGTGGGCGAAGCGGACGATCTCCTCCGCCGTCACGGAGCGCGGGTTCACGGCGACGTCGATGCCGGCGCGCTCGAAGACCTCGACCGAGACGGGCTCGTGGACGATCGCGATCGTGAACCCGATCCCGTGCACGCGCGCGAGCGTGGCGGCGTAGAGGTTCTTCGCGTCCTCCCGCATGGCGAAGACGGCGGCCCGCGCCTGTCCGATCCGCTCGCGCTCGAGGAAGTCCGTGTCGATGCCGGTCGCGCAGTAGACGCGGGCCTCGGACAGGTCCTCCGCTACCTCCCTCGCGCGCTCCGGGTTCGGCTCGACGACGCGGACGCGGATCCCTTCCGTGAGGAGGACCCGGGCGATCGCGAGGCCTGTCTGCCCCGCGCCGAAGACGACGATGTCGTCCACCGGTCGCTCGCCCCGGGCCATGATGCGGCTCCACTCCTTCGCCGCTGTGGGAGAGCCGATGACGACGACCCGGTCGCCCGGCATGATCGCCTGGTCGCCCCGTGGCACGATCGCTCGCTCCCCGCGGATGATGCTCGCGACCTTCGACTCGGGCGGGATCCGCGCCTCGCGGAGCGGGCGGCCGACGACCTCGGCGAACCGGCCGCCGGGGGAGCGGCGCGCCGCCCGCTCGGCCGCCTCGGTGAGCGGGACGCCCGTCACGCTCTCGCGCCCGTCCTCGGCGGGGACGTCGAACTCGAGGATCTGGACCTGTCCCTCGGCGAAGACGTCGGTCTGCTTGGCCGCGGGCACGCCGATCGTCCGCGAGACGGCGTGCGCGGTCTCGAGCTCCGAGGAGACCATGAAGTCGACGTCGATCTGGCGCTCCTGCCAGGCCTCGATGTACTCGGGGTTCGAGGTCCGGACGATCGTCTGCCCGCCCGAGAGCTTCTTCGCCAGCATGGCGGCGACGAGGTTGATCTCGTCCCGTGAGGTGCAGGCGATCATGAGGTCCGCCTCGCCGACGCCGGCCTCCTGGAGCACGCGGCGCGTCGCGCCGTTGCCGGCGACCGTGCGGACGTCGTAGCGGTAGGAGAGCGCCTGGAGGCGCGCGGCGTCGAGGTCGACGACCGTGACGTCGTGCTCGTCGTGGAGCGCCTCGACGATCGTCATGCCGACCTGGCCGGCGCCGACGACGATGATGTCCATGAGCTCAGCGGAGCGTAGCGCCGGCGTCCGTCAGCGCGGCGCCCACTCGGGCTCGTCCTCGATGCCGACGGCGTCCGCCACCCGGTTGATGTAGTTGAAGTAGGAGACGACCTGGATCGCGTCGTGGATGCCCGCGTCGCTCCAGCCGTGCCCACGGAGGCGCTCGACGTCCTCCTCGGTCAAGGACGCGGGTTCCCGCGTCATCTGTACCGCAAGATCGCAGAGCGCTCGCACGCGCGGCTCGAGGTCCGCCTGCCGGTAGTCGTGCGCCGCGTGCTCGGCCAGTTCCTCGGGTGCGCCCTCGGCACGGAGGTCGTCCGCGTGCGCGCGAATTCAGTAGTGGCAGTCGTTCGCGCAGGAGACGACCACGGCGAGGAGCTCCCGCTCCGCCCGCGAGAGCTCGGAGGGGCCGAACATGATCGCCTTGTAGAGGTCCATGGACGCTCGGAGGACGGCCGGGTTGTGGCACATCGCCTTGACGATGTTGAACACCTTCCCCGCCCGCCGGGTCGCGGCCCGGTACTCCTCGGCGAGCGCTCCGACGGCCTCGTGCTCCTCGATCAGCCGGATGTGCGGCACGCGGTGATTGTGCCCGAGCGCAGGCGGCGCGCGCGGTTGCATCCTGAGCCGGGGGATGCAATAAGTTCCCGCCCGCACGCCGTGCGGCTTTCGTCCGAGGAAGGAGCTCGCGTGCCACGTCGCCCAGTCGAGACGGCGCCGGTCGAGGAGCCGGCGCGCGGCCGCTGACCGGGCCAGGCGAAGCGTTCCGCTCGCTCATGCGCGGCTTCCCGGCCGGGGTCGCCGTCGCCACCGTTGACGCGGACGGAGCGCGCCTCGGGCTGACGGTCGGCTCGGTCGTCTCGCTCTCGCTCGACCCGCCCCTGGTCGGCGTCGCCGTCAACCGCCAGGCGGCGATGCACGAGCTTCTCCGCGAGGCCGGCGGCTTCGCGCTCAGCCTGCTCGCCGGCGACCAGGAGGCGGTGGCGCAGCACTTCGCGCGCGGCGTGCCGCCCTTCGCCCACTGGCACGGGATCGCGACGCGCGAGGGGGCCGCCGGCGCGCCGCTGCTGGAAGGCGCGCTCGGGTGGCTCCAGTGCCGGCTCGACGCGGCGCACCCGGCCGGCGACCACACGCTCTTCGTCGGGGAGGTCCTGTCGGTGGAGGTCGGGCGTCCGGGTCCCGCGCTCGTCTACGCCGGCCAGGAGTACCGCTCGCTGTGACCGTGATCGCCGCGGTCGTCTTCGACCTGGACGGCGTCCTGATCGACTCCGAGCACGTCTGGGACGAGGCACGCAGGCGGCTCGCGGAGGAGCGCGGCGGCCGCTGGCACGAGCGGGCGTCCCGGGACATGATGGGCATGAGCTCGCTCGAGTGGTCGGCGTACATGCACGAGGTCATCGGCCTGCCCGAGCCTCCCGAGGAGATCAACGAGGCGGTCGTCCGGCGGCTGGAGGAGATCTACCGCGGCGGCCTCCCCCTCTTCGAGGGCGCCGTCGAGGCGGTGGAGCGCGTCGCGCGGCGGTGGCCGCTCGGGCTCGCGTCCTCCTCCAACCGGCCGCTCATCGACCTCGTCCTCGAGCTCTCGGGGCTCGAACGCTTCTTCGCCGCGACAGTCTCCTCGGAGGAGGTGGCGCGCGGGAAGCCGGCGCCCGACGTCTACGTGGAGGCGGCCCGGCGGCTCGGCGTCGACCCGGCGCGCTGCGCGGCCGTCGAGGACTCCGAGAACGGGATCCTCGCCGCCAAGGCGGCCGGGATGCGCGTCGTCGCCGTCCCCAACCCGGTCTACCCCCCGCACGCCGAAGCGCTCGCCGCCGCCGACGTGACGCTGGCGACCGTCGCCGAGCTCTCCCCGGAGCACATCGTCCCCTAGCGCCGTGCCGGGGTCAGACCCCGCCCCGGCCAAAGCGGACGGCGCCCTCGCGGAACGAGATCGTCCCTTGCCGCCACGTCCGGGGTCAGACCCCTCCATGGCCGAAGGGGACGGGCGCAGGTCGCGCGAGGCGCTCTCCGAGCGGCCGCGCGGCGGACCGGGGCGCCGCGGCCGCGTCTCCGGAGGCCACGTCCCGGGGTCAGACCCCTCGTGGCCACGCGGGACACGACCGAGCGGAACTACGCGCCGCCGCTGCGGCCGTCTTCGACACGGCCGAGGAGGACGCAGCCGTTGTGGCCGCCGAGGCCCATCGCGTTCGAGAGGGCGACGCGCACGTCCGCCTGACGGGCCTCGTTCGGGACGTAGTCGAGGTCGCACGACGGGTCGGGCGTCTCGTAGTTGATCGTCGGGGGAATGACGCCGTGGTGGATGGCGAGCGCGGAGGCGATCGCCTCCACCGCGCCGGCCGCCCCGAACATGTGCCCGGTCATCGACTTCGTGGACGAGACGGCGAGCTCGTAGGCGTGGTCTCCGAAGACGTCCTTGATCGCGCGCGTCTCGGCGGCGTCTCCGAGCGGAGTCCCGGTGCCGTGCGCGTTCACGTAGTCGACGTCCTCGGGCGCGACTCCGGCGCGCGCGAGCGCGGCACGCATCATGTCGGCCACGCCCACCGACTCGGGATCGGGCTGGAGCATGTGGTGCGCGTCGTTCGATGCCCCGTAGGAGAGGACCTCCGCGTAGATCCGCGCGTCCCGGCGCTGCGCCGCCTCGAGGTCCTCGAGGACGACGATGCCCGCTCCCTCCGCGATCACGAAGCCGGCCCTGGCGGCGTCGAACGGCCGCAGGGCGGTCGCCGGGTTCCCGTTCTCGGCGGCGAGGCCGCGCATCGAGCAGAAGCCCGCGAGGATGAGCGGGTGAATGCAGCTCTCCGTGCCGCCGGCGAGGACGACGTCCGCGTCGCCGCGCCGGATGAGCTCCGCCGCCTCGCCGATGGCGTGCGAGCCCGTCGCACAAGCGGAGACGACGGCGTAGTTCGGCCCCCGGACGCCGAGCTCGATCGCGAGCTGGCCGCTCGGCGAGTCCACGAGCACGTTCGCGAGGAAGTACGGGGAGACGCGATCGGGCCCCCGCTCCCGGAGGACGTCGTACTGGCGCATGAGCTCGTTGAAGCCGCCGATGCAGTTTCCGACGATGACGCCGGTACGCTCGGGCGCGTAGCCGTTCACCCCTGCGTCCGCGAGCGCCTCCTTGGCCGCGGAGAGCGCGAAGAGGACGTTCCGGTCGAACTTGCGCGCGTCCTTCGGGCCCGTGGCGCCGCTCGGGTCGTAGTCCTTCACCTCGCCCGCGATCCGGACGGGGAAGGCGTCGGGGTCGAAGGCCCGGATGAAGTCGATGCCGCTCCGCCCGGCGACGAGCGCCTCCCATGTCGTGGCGGCGTCGTTGCCGACCGGGGTGACGGCCCCGATTCCCGTGATTGCGACTCTTCCCATGATTCTTAGACGCCCGGAGGCACGTAAAGGGTTTCTTCCTCCCGCGTGCGAGAATCACGCACGTGTCCGCCGAGGCCTCGCCGCCGAAAGGCCTGCCCTTCCCGCCCATGGAGGCCGAGCTCGTCGACAGCCTGCCCGAGGCGGACGGCTGGCAGTACGAGCCGAAGTGGGACGGGTTCCGGGGCATTCTCGAGAACCTCGACGGGGACCTCCACCTCTGGAGCCGGAACGCCCGGCCCCTCCTCCGCTACTTCCCCGAGCTCGCGTCACTCGGCGACCGGCTGCCGCCCGGCTCCGCAGTCGACGGCGAGATCGTGATCGAACGCCACGGCGCGCTCGACTTCGACGCCCTCCAGATGCGCCTTCACCCCGCCGAAAGCCGTATCCGCAAGCTCGCCGCCGAGGTTCCCGCCGGGTTCGTCTGCTTCGACGTCCTCCTCTGGGACGGTGACGACCCGCACCGCCTGCCGCTCGAGGAACGGCGCGCCCGCGTGGAGGCGCTCCCGTTCGAGATCTCGCCTGCGAGCCGGGACCCGGCCCAGGCGCAGGCGTGGCTCGACCGCCTCGAAGTCGCCGGCTTCGACGGCGTCATCGCGAAGAAGCTCGGGGTTCCCTACCTCCCCGGCTCGCGCGAGGGAGTCCTGAAGGTGAAGGCGCACAAGACGGCCGACTGCGTGGTCGTGGGAGTGCGGTGGAAGGAGCAGGGCGGCCGGATCGCCACGCTCCTGCTCGGGCTCTACGACGACGCCGGCGAGCTCCACTACGTCGGCGCGGCGTCGGCGGCCGCGCGCGGGCGGCGGGAGGAGATCGAGGAGCGCGTCCTCCCGCTCCTCGGCCCGGCCCCGCTGCGGGAGCCGCCCGGCCAGCCGAGCCGCTGGCGCCCGAAGCAGGAGCTCGAGTGGACGTCCGTGCGGCCCGAGCTCGTCGTCGAGGTGCGCTACGACAAGTGGCAGGGCGCGCGCTTCCGCCACGGAACGCGCTTCCTCCGCTTCCGGCCGGACAAGGACCCGGCGGACTGCACCTTCGCCCAGGTGCGTCCGCTCCCGAAGGAGGGCGACCCTACGGTGCCGGAGCTTCTAGCCCGAGGCGCTCGAAGCGCGGCACGAGGCTGACCCTCCGCCGCCACATGCCCGCCGTGAGATCTCCCACCGCCGCGACGCGGGCCGGCATGGTGGTGAGCGTGAAGGCGGCCGGGTCGACCTCGGCGACCTCGTCCCAGCGAAGCGGCGCCGAGGCCCGCGCGTCCGGTGTCGGGCGGATCGAGTACGCGGAGGCGATGGTCCGGTCCCGCGCGTTCTGGCCGTAGTCGACGAAGACGCCCCGGCGCTCGGCCACCTTCCACGTCGTCGTGGCGACGTTCTGGTCGCCCACGCGCCGCTCCACCTCCTGCGCGAGCGCCTTGGCGAAGCGCCGCACGTCCGGGAAGCGCAGCTCGGGACGGATCGGGACCTGGACGTGAAAGCCTGTCGCCCCCGACGTCTTCGGGAAGCTCGGCAACCCGAGCTCGTCCATCACCGCCTTGACGACGAGCGCGATCCGGCGGACGTGGTCCCAGGGATTCCCCTCACTCGGATCGAGGTCGATGAGCAGGTAGTCGGGCCGCTCGATGTCGGCCACCCGCGAGTGCCAGGTGTGGAGCTCGATGCAGCCGAGGTTGACGATCCAGGCGAGGCCGGCCGCGTCGGTGACGACGGGGAAGTCGGCCGTGCGGCCGTGCCGCGGAAAGACGATGCGCACCGTCTCGAGCCACTCCGGATGCGGGTTGGGGACGCGCTTCTGGTAGAAGAACTCGCCCTCCACCCCGTTCGGGTACCGCTTCATCTGCATCGGCCGGCGGCCGACGTGGTGGAGGACGCAGGGCGCGACCTCGAGGTAGTAGCGGACGAGGTCGCCCTTCGTGATCCCCGGCCCCGGGAAGAAGACCTTGTCCAGGTTCGTGAGGGCGACGTCGCGGCGGCCGATCCGCATCGCGCTGCGAGCCTACAGCCGCCCGCGAAATCACCCTTCGTGGGGACGGCGCGCCCGGCCGCCCCGCGCATCATTCCGGGTGCCGGCTCCCCTCACATACCCCCCGGCGTCTGGCGAAGGCCCGTTTCGGTCGTGCGGCTCTCCTGACCACCCGAAGCGGGCTTCGTCACGTCTGGGGTCGGAGGGGGGTTGTTACCATTCCCCGGCACGGAGAAGTGGCCGAGTGGCTGAAGGCGGCGCCCTGCTAAGGCGTTAGGGGGGTGATTACCTCCCTCGAGGGTTCGAATCCCTCCTTCTCCGCTGGGAGGGGTGCCGGAGCGGTCGAACGGGGCGGTCTCGAAAACCGTTAGGGGTGCAAGCCCCTCGAGGGTTCAAATCCCTCCCCCTCCGTGTCTCTCTAAGCCAACGTTCCGCCGAGCGAGTGGAAGGGCCGCCACGCGGGTCTTAGCTGCCTTCGGTGACCTCGTAGATCTCGTGCG
>DATAAQ010000149.1:0-6830 GCA_036260055.1 Gaiellaceae bacterium
GGCTCGCGCGTGCGGGCGCCGGCGGCTCGACGGCCTCCGAGCGCGCGGGCCCGCCCCGCTTCGGGATGCTCCGGCCGGACGACCGCGGCCCGGCCGTCCGCGACCTGCAGGCGGCCCTCGCCGCCCTCGGCTTCTACGAACGGCCGCCGGACGCCGCGTTCGGGCCGGCGACCACCGACGCGGTCGCCGCCTTCCAGGGCGATCACGGGCTGGTCGTCGACGGCATCGCCGGGCCGACCACCCTGACCGCGATGGTGGCCGCCGTCGCCGACCAGGCGGCGGTGGACGCCGCCGAGGCGGAGGCCGGCCTGGGGAGCGCCGTCCAGGCCGGCCGGCTCTCCCCGGACGCGGCGAGGCGCTACCGCCGCGTCGTCGCGGACTCGTTGGCCGGGCTCCGCGTGCTCCCCCCGGGGCGGAGCGCGGCCGTGGGCGCGGTCCTCGCCGCCGTCGCCGCCCACTCGGACGCCTACGACGAGCCGCGCGCGCTCGCGCTCTTCGGGATGCTCACGGCGAACGCGCGCCACCTGGCGGAGCATCGTCTCCCAGCCGGACGGCGCGACATCGTGGACGACGAGGGCGTCGTCTACCGCTACTTCCCCGCGCACGGCTTCCAGCTCCACCCGCTCGCGAACTTCGCCCGGCTGAACGCCCTCGTACGGAAGGGCGACCGGGAAGCCGCCCGCGAGCACGCGCGCGCGCTCCTGGCACGGGCGGTCAGGGCGGACGGCGCCACGCTGTGGGAGTACTACTTCCCCTACGGCGGCCCCGCGCGCTGGACCTCGGGGTTCGTGCAGGCGGTCGCGGCCCAGGCGCTCGCACGGACGGGCGCCTGGCTCGACGACGCCTCGCTGCTCGAGGAGGCCCGGGCGGCGTACCGGGCGGTTCCCAACGGGCTCTCGCGCGACCTCGCCGGCGGGTCCTGGGTGCGGGAGTACGGCTTCTCGGACACGGCGATCCTGAACGCGCAGCTCCAGTCCATCGTCTCCCTCTCCGAGTACGTCGATCTGAGCGGCGACCAGGAGGCCCGCGCGCTCGTCGAGCGCATGAGCCTCGCGGTCCAGGGGCTCCTCGCCCGGTTCGACACGGGCTGCTGGTCGCGCTACGCACTCGACGGAGCGCCCGCCTCGACGTCGTACCACACGTACCACGTCACGCTCCTCCGCTCCCTCGGCCGCCGCCGCGCCGAGCCGGTCTGGAGCGAGACGGCCGCGCGCTGGCAGGGCTACCTCGAGAGCGGCGCCTGCACGACCACCTAGCTAGCCGACCCGCTCGCGCAGCCAGAGCCCGTTGCGGACGGCGTAGCCGTCCCAGTCGTTGTTGAAGTACGCGAACACCTCGACGCGACGGCGCCACTGGGCGATCCGCCGCTTCCACGTCTCGAGCTCGCGCTCGGAGTAGTTGCCGTTCCGGCCGCGCGCCCCGTAGTGGAAGCGGACGAACGTCCAGTCCGCCGTCAGCTCGTGCTCCTGGAACGGCCGCTTCGGATGGTCGCCGACGACGAGCGCCACCCCCCGCTCGCGCAGGAGCGTGTAGACGTCGCGAGTGAACCAGCTCGGATGGCGGAACTCGAAGCAGTGCCGGCCGGGCGGGAGGCGCTCGAGCGCGAAGGCGAGGCGCTCGTCGTCCCGGCGGAAGCTCTCCGGCAGCTGCCAGAGCACGGGGCCCATCTTCGGTGAGTCGACGAGGGGCTCGATCCGCTCGTAGAAGCGCTCGACGCCACGGCCCATGTCCGTCAGCCGCTTCATGTGCGTGAGGAACCGGCTCGCCTTGACGGCGAAGAGGAAGCCCGTGGGCGTCTCCTCGACCCAGGCCGCCACGGAGTCCCGTCTCGGCAGGCGGTAGAACGTGTTGTTGACCTCGACGGTGTCGAACAGCGTCGCGTAGTGGGCGAGCCAGCGTCGCTGCGGAACGCCCTTGGGATAGACGCGCTCTCGCCAGTGCGGGTAGTTCCAGCCTGAGCAGCCGATGCGGACGGGCTTCACAGGCCTGCCTTACCCCGGCGCGTCGACCTCCACGTTTCCGCGCGTGACGAGCAGGTAGACGAAGGGCGCCGAGAAGACGATGAGCAGCAGCGCCGGAAGAGCCGCCTGGGAGTACGCGGCGACGGTGGTGGCGGTCCAGACCTCGGTCGCGAGCGTCTCGAAGCCGATCGGCCGCAGGAGAAGCGTGGCCGGCAGCTCCTTCATCGTCGAGAGGAAGACCAGCGCGGCGCCGGCCATGAGCCCCGGGGCGGAGAGAGGCACGGTCACGCTGAGGAAGGCGCGACGTGGGGTCCGACCGAGCCCGCGCGCGGCCTCCTCGAGGTGGGGGCTCACGCGGGCGAATGCCGAGCTCGTCCCCGCAAGGGCCTGCGGCAGGAAGCGGACGACGTACGCGAAGACGAGCAGCGCCAGCGTCTGGTAGACGGGCGTCGCGTAGCCGGCGGCGAAGAAGACGAGCGCGAGCGCGACCACGATTCCGGGAAGCGCGTTCGCGGAGAAGGCGGCGCGCTCGAGGATCCTCGCCGGGCGGGACGGGTGCCTGGCGGCGAGGAGCCCGACGGGCAGCGCAGCCAGGACCGCGGCCGCCGCCGCGAGGCCGGACGCGAACACGGAGTTGAGCGCCGCGCCCCAGGCCGCCTCCACTCCCTCGCCCAGCGAGACCGCCCGCTCGAGCCAGTAGCCGACGACGACGAGCGGGACGGCGAGGCCGACGCCGACGACGGCGCCGCAGAACGCCAGAGCGGGCCAACGCCAGCGTCCGAGCGCGATTCGCGGCGGCGTCCGGGCCGCGCCGGGCGCCGAGCGGTGGTAGCGGGCGCGGCCGCGGGCGAACGCCTCGAGGACGAGCACGAGACAGGTGAGGAGGACGAGGACGAGCGCGAGGACGGCCGCGGGAGTCCTGTCGAAGAGCGACCTGTACTGAAGGTACACCGCGCGGGTGAGCGAGCCGTACTGCATGAGCGAGACGGCACCGAAGTCGGAGAGCGTGTAGAGGGCGACCAGGAGCGCGCCGGCGCCGACCGAGGGCCGGAGCACCGGGAACGTGACCCGGCGGAACGTCTCGAGGTGCGGACGGCCGAGGCTCCGGGAGGCCTCCTCGAGCGCCGGGTCGAGGTCGCGAAGCGCCGCGACGGTGAGGAGGTACACGTAGGGGTACGTGGAGAGCGTGAGAGCGAGGGCAGCGCCCGGGAAGCCGTAGATCTCGGGCACGCGCTCGACCCCGAAGGGCCCCTCGAGGACCTGCTGGAGGAGGCCGCGGGGGCCGAACGCGGCCAGGAGGACGAGCGCGGCCACGTAGCTCGGCACGACGAGCGGGAGGGCGGCGGCGACCGCCCAGAAGCGACGGGCGGGAAGGTCCGTGCGGGCGACCAGCCAGGCGAGCGGGACGCCGACTGCCACGGCGGCGCCGGTGACCACCGCGACGAGGAGGACGGTCTGGCCGACGAGCTCGAGGAGCCGGGCTCGCGCGAGGACGCTCCAGGCGTCGGCACCGCCGCCCGCGGCGCGCGCGACGAGGTAGGCGAGCGGGAGCGTGACGAGCGCGACGACGGCGACTGCCGCTCCCCCGAGGAGGAGCGGGGGGCGGCGGACGTGCCCCGCGCCCGCGCGCGTCGCCGCCCCGTCGATCACGTCGTGAAGCCGACCTCGTTCAGCATCTCGAGGGTCCGCTCCAGCTCGGCGCCGAGGTCGTCGAGCTCGATGTCGGGGCCCTCGAGGTCCGCAAGCGGAGGCAGGCCCTCGCGCGGCTCGACGCCCTCGATGAGCGGGTACTCGGCCTCCTCGGCGGCCTCCGCGTAGAAGCGCTGACCCTCCTCCGAGAGCAGGAAGTCGACGAACCGCTCCGCCTCGGTCTCGTTCTCCGCGCCGGCGAGGACCCCGACGCCGGCGACGCTGACGAGCGCGCCCGGGTCGCCCGACTCGAGGTAGTGGTTGGCGACGGGCGCGTCCGGCTGCTCCTCCTTGACGATGTAGAGGTAGTAGTGGTTGACGAAGCCGACGTCGACCTCGCCCGAAGCGACGGCCTCGACCGTCGGGGTGTTCGACTCGTAGAGCTTCGGCTCGTTCGCCCGGATCCCCTCCAGCCACTCGCGCGTAGCCGCGTCGCCCTCGGTGAGCCGCATCGCCGTCACGAAAGCCTGGAACGACGCGTTCGTCGGCGGGAAGCCGATCCGTCCCCGCCACTCCGGATCCGTGAACTCGACGATGGACGCCGGAAGGTCGTCTTCCGCGAGCGTCTCCGTGTTGTAGGCGACGACGCGCGCGCGACCCGACGTCCCGACCCAGTGCCCGTCGGGGTCGCGGAAGCGCTCGTCGACCCGCTCCAGGACGTCGTCCGGGAGCTCGCCGAGGAGCCCCGCCTCCTCGACCGCGCCGAGGGACCCCGGGTCCTGCGCGAAGAAGACGTCGGCGGGGCTCGCCCCTCCCTCCTCCGCGAGCGTCGCGGCGAGCTCCGCGCTGTCGCCGAAGCGGACCTCGACGTCGATCCCGGTCTCCTCCTCGAACATCTCGAAGAGCGGCTCGACGATCTCCTCCTCCCGGCCGGAGTAGACCGTGAGCGTCCCCCCGCTCGCGCCCTCCGCCGAGGCCTCGTCTCCGCCGTCGCCGCCGCAGGCGGCCGTGGACGCGAGCGCGACCGCGGCAAGCGCCGCGGCGACCGTCGCCTTCCCTGGCATCCTACCTCCTTGTAAGGGTTACCTTACGACACGAATCTGGCACACCTTACAAAGCAGGCTGCCGCGGCCGCAAGCGCCTAGTGGAAGACGGCGACCGGCGCTGCGTGAGGCCGCACCCTGACGCGTGCGCCGAGGGGCACGACCTCGGTGGACGGCCGCTGCGAGCACACAGTCGTCCCGTCCGCGAGCCGGACGCGGTAGAAGACGTCGTGGCCCCGGAACTCGCGGCCGACGACCTCGCCGGGACCGGCGGCGTCCGGCCGGAGCTCGAGGAGCTCGGGGCGCACGAGGACCTCCACGTCGCCGGGAGCGTCGCCGTTCGGGGCGGGGAACGAGCCCACCGGCGTCTCCACGCGACCCTCCGCCAGACGCCCGCCGAGCAGGTTCGCGGCGCCGACGAACTCGGCCGCCCACCTCGATGCGGGGGCGTAGTAGACCTCCTCGGGCGCCCCCGCCTGCACGATGCGCCCGGCCCGCATGAGCGCGACCCGGTCGGCGAGCGAGAACGCCTCCTCCTGCTCGTGCGTGACGAGGATCACGGTGACGCCGGCCGCGCGCAGGATGGCAGCGAGCTCGTCACGCATCGTGTTGCGCAGGACGGGGTCGATGTTGCTCCACGGCTCGTCGAGCAGGACGACCTCGGGCTCGGGCGCGAGCGCGCGCGCGAGGGCGACGCGCTGTTGCTGCCCTCCGGAGAGCTCGTGCGGGTAGCGGCCCTCGTGCCCCTCGAGCCCGACGAGCCGGAGGACGTCGCCCACCCGCCGGCGACGCAGGCGCCGCGGAAGCCCGTAGCCGACGTTGCCGGCCACGGTCAGATGGGGGAAGAGCGCGTAGTCCTGGAAGACCATGCCGACGTGCCGGCGCTCGGGCGGGACCCATGTCGGCCCGGCGACGGCGCGCCCGCGGAGGTGGACGGCGCCCGCGTCGGGCATCTCGAAGCCTGCGATGAGACGGAGGAGCGTCGTCTTGCCGCACCCGCTCGGCCCGAGCAGCGCGACGAGCTCGCCGCGCGCGACCTCGAGCTCGGCGCCGTCGACCGCCCGGACGTCGCCGAAGCGCTTGGAGACCCGCTCCAGCCGGATCATCGTCGGCGTCATTGTCAGGCGCACCTTACAACAGGCGCGAGGCTTGCCGCCCCCCGGTCTCGGCGCGGAGCGGTCGCGCGTCGGCCGGGCTAGCCCCGCTCGACGATCGCCTTCAGGCGCGTCAGGTCCGCCTCCAGCTGCTTCTGGGCGTGGCGCGTGACGACGCCCGCCATGAGCCGCGCGGCGAGCGCCTTGTACTCCGTCTCGATCACCGCCGTCAGCCGCGTCCCGCCGGCGGCCTCCTCGAGCACCTGCGTGCTCGTCGACTCGAAGGCCCGGTTCCGCAGGCGCACGACGAGACGGCGGCCGGGCTCGTACTCCTCCAGCTCGGCGTCGAGCTCGATGCGATGCCCGTGGTCCTCGAAGACGTCGCGCCAGCGGCTCCCGACCCCGGGCGGGCCGTCGGTGAGCTTCTCGCTCTCCTGCAGCACGCCCATCCACTCGAGCCGGCGCTCGCCGTCGACGAGGTAGGGGAAGACCTCCTCCGGGGCGGCGGCGATCTCGACCGTGTGCTCGTTCCGGTGCACGCCGCTAGGCGTCGGTCTCGCCCGCGCGGCGCATCTCCTCGGCCGCCGCCCGTCCCTCCTCGTGGATCCGCTGCCGCATTGCCTCGAACTCGGCTCCCGGCGCGCGCGGCTCCTCGGCGGGCGGCGCGGCCGGCGGAGGCGGCGCGGGAGCGGAGCGCGGCGCCTCTTCGACGACCGTCTCGGCCCCCATGCCGGCGACCTCGAAGTCCTCCTCCTCCGCGGACGTCAGGCGCGCCTCGGCGAGCTTGCGCCGGAGGGCCTCGGCGCGCTCGTCGGGCGCCGGCGGCACCCCGCCGGGCTGCTTCCGCAGGCGGGCGACGACGGCTCCGGCGACGGCCCCGGCCACCGCCGCGAGGGCGATTGCGGCGTTTCGTCTCACCTTCGCCACTCTCTCACGACAGCGCCGAGCGGGGCAAGCGCCGAGGGGTCGCTATACTCCCCTGACTTCCTGCTCCGCCGGGCGCCGCCTCTCCCGTGGCGGCGAGCAAGGCGGGGCCGTTAGACCGAGGGAAGGAGACCCGGGAACCGTGACCGCATACGAGATCATGCTACTGCTCGACTCCG
>DATAAQ010000150.1:0-10767 GCA_036260055.1 Gaiellaceae bacterium
GCGCGCGCATCGAGTCGAAACCGGCGATGCCGACGGCGGTGAGCGGCGCCTCCGTTCCGCCCGCGAACATCACGTCTGCGCGGCCGACGCGGATCGTGTCGAGCGCGTCGCCGATCGCCATGTTCGAGGCGGCGCAGGCGGTGCACTCGGACGCGAGGGGTCCCCGCGTGCCGAGCTCCATCGAGACCCAGGCCGCGCCCATGTTGGGGATGATCGCGGGGATCGAGAGCGGGTTGATGCGATCCGGCCCGCGCTGGATCAGCTGGTCGTAGCAGTCCTGGAACGCCTGGAGGCCGCCGATGCCGGTGGCGACGGAGACGCCCGTCCGCTCCGTCTCGCCGTCGATGTCGATGCCCGAGTCCTCCTCCGCCATGCGGGCGGCGGCGATGATCATCTGGGCGAAGCGGTCCATCCGCCGGGCCTTCCGGTGCTCGATCCACTTCGTCGGGTCGAAGTCCTTGAGCTCACAGGCGAAGTGGACGGCGAACTCGGAGGGGTCGAAGGCGGTGATCGCCGCTGCGCCGCTCTTGCCCGCGACGAGGTTCTCCCAGAAGGTCTCGGCATCGTTTCCGAGCGGCGTGACCGCGCCCACGCCCGTGATGACGACCCGTCTGCGCCCGTTCATGCTCATCTCATCCCCTCGTCACATTCCCAGGCCGCCGTCGACGAGGAGGACCTCGCCGGTCACGTAGGCGGCCTCGTCGGAGCAGAGGAAGCGTACCGCACGGGCGACGTCCTCCGGCTCGCCGAGGCGGCCGAGCGGGGTGTTCGCCAGGATCGCCGCCCGCGCCTGCTCGGGCAGGACCCGCGTGAGCTCCGTGTCGATGTAGCCGGGCGCGACGGCATTGACGCGCACGCCGCGCGAGCCCAGCTCCCGCGCGAGCCCCTTGGTGAGGCCGATCACGCCTGCCTTGGAGGACACGTAGTTCGCCTGCCCGGGGTTGCCGCGCAGGCCGACGACGCTGGTCAGGTTGACTACGACGCCCGAGCGGCGCCGGAGCATCTTCCGCACGACGGCGCGGCAGGTGTTGAAGGCGCCGCGCAGGTTCGTGTCGATGACGAGCTCCCAGTCCTCGTCGCTCATGCGGGCGATGAGCGTGTCGCGCGTCACCCCGGCGTTGTTGACGAGGACGTCTACGTCGCCGAGGTCGCTCTCGACCCGCTCGACGAGCGCCTGCGCCTGCGCCGGGTCGGCCACGTCGGCCTGGACGGCGAGGCCCCCGATCTCCTCCGCGACCTCCTCGGCTCCCTGCTTGCCCAAGCGGTAGTTAACCGCGACGCGGGCGCCGCCGCGGCCGAGCTCGCGGCAGATCGCGGCACCGATGCCCTTCGATCCCCCGGTGACGAGCGCGACCTTGCCCTCGAGTGAGGCGAAGTCGCCCATCTACGCGGTCGACAGCGTCTCGTCGAGGCGAGAGAGCGAGTCCGGCTCGCCGACCGAGACGGTGCGGAGCGAGCGGTCGCAGCGGCGGAGGAGGCCCGAGAGCACCTGCCCCGGGCCGATCTCGACGAACATGCCGACCCCGTCCTTGACGAGCCCCCGCACCGCCTGTGTGAACTTGACCGGGCCGGTGAGCTGCTCGAGGAGCAGGCCGCCGAGGCGCTGGGCGTCCTCGACGCGCGCCGTCACCGTCGACATGAACGGCGGGGCCGGGTCCCTGAAGGACGCCTTCGCGAGCGCGGGCCGGAGCCGCTCGGCGGCGCGCGCCACGAGCGGGCTGTGGAACGCTCCGCTCACGCGCAGCCTGACCGTCTTCCGCGCCCCGCGCGCCGCCGCGTCCTCGAGCAGGCGGTCGACGGCCGCGTTCTCGCCCGAGACGACGACCTGCCCGGGGCAGTTGTAGTTCGCGGGCCAGACGCCCTCGATCGCGGCGCACAGCTCCTCGACGACGCCGTCGTCGAGTCCGATGACGGCGGCCATCGCGCCCGGCTTCTCCCGGGCCGCCTCCGCCATCGCCTCCCCCCGCTCGCGCACGAGCGCTACGGCGTCGGGCACGGAGAGCGCGCGGGAGGCGGCGAGCGCCGAGTACTCGCCGACCGAGTGGCCGATGACGTAGTCCGGGCGGACGCCCACGGACTCGACGGCGCGCAGGCACGCGAGGGAGGTGGCGACGAGCGCCGGTTGCTGGAGCTCGGTCTTCGTCAGCTCCTCCAGGGAGCCCTCGAAGCAGAGCCGCGCCACGTCGAAGCCGACGGCCTCCGAGGCCTCGTCGTACACCGCCCGCGCGGCGGGAAACCGCTCGGCGATCGCGCGGCCCATGCCGACGTTCTGCGAGCCTTGGCCCGGAAAGCAGAACGCAACCTTCATCTCGCCCTCCCGTTCGTCCACGTCATGTAGGCCGACCCCCAGGTGAGGCCGGCGCCCACCGCGCTCATGAGCACCCGCGTCCCCGGCTCGAGGAGCCCGCGCTCGCGCGCCTCGGCGAGGCAGAGCGGGATCGAGGCCGAGGAGGTGTTGCCGTACCTGTCGATGTTCATGAAGACCCGCGCGGGGTCGAGCCCGAGGTTCTTGACCGCGTGGTCGATGATGCGCTTGTTCGCCTGGTGCGGCACGTAGAGGTCGACGTCCCCGACCTCGGCGCCGCACTCGGCGAGGAGCTCCTCGGCCGAGGTGACCATCACGCGCGTCGCGAAGCGGAAGACCTCCTGCCCGCGCATCTGGATGAACTGGAGCTCCTGCTCGAGGGACTCAACCGTGAGCGGGGTGCGAGAGCCGCCGGCCGGGATGCACAGGTCGGGCCCGCCGGAGCCGTCGGCCCCGAGCTCGAAGCCGAGGATGCCTCCGTCGGGGACCGGCTCGACGACCGCGGCGCCGGCTCCGTCGCCGAAGAGGATGCACGTCGAGCGGTCCTGCCAGTTCGTGATCTTGGAGAGGGTCTCGGTGCCGACGACGAGGGCGCGCCGGGAAAGGCCGGCGGCGATCGCCCCGTACGCCTGCGAGAGCGCGTAGACGAAGCCGGTGCACCCCGCGAGGAGGTCGTACGCGGCCGCCTGCCTCGCGCCGAGATCGTCCGCGACGAGGGCCGCGGTCGCCGGGAAGAGCATGTCCGGGGTCGCCGTCGCGACGACGACGAGATCGAGGTCCTCGGCGGGCACGCCCGCGTCCGCGAGCGCCTCCCGCGCGGCGGGCAGGGCGAGGTCGCTCGCGGCCTGGCTCGGCTCGGCGATGTGGCGCTCGCGGATCCCGGTCCGCGCCGTGATCCACTCGTCCGACGTCTCGACCATGCGCTCCAGATCCGCGTTCGTGAGCACGCGCTCGGGCGCGTACGCGCCGATCCCCGTGATGCCGACGGCGATCCCGTTCCCGGAGACGTTCGCGATCACGGGCCGTCCGCCTCGGCGACCGCGAACGTGAGGGTCCCCCGCACCGCGAGCTCACCGGCCACCGTCGCCGTCGCCTTGCCCCTTCCGACGGGACCCCGCATGCGCTCGAGCTCGCAGGTGAGCTCGAGCTCGTCGCCCGGGCCGACGATGCGCTTGAAGCGCACGTCGTCGATGCCGGCGAAGAGCGCGAGCTTGCCCCGGTTCGCCTCGTCCGCGAGGACGGCGACCGCGCCGGTCTGGGCCATGGCCTCGACCATCAGCACCCCCGGCATGATCGGCCGGCCCGGAAAGTGGCCGGCCAGGTACCACTCGTCCTCGCGAACGCGCTTGCGCGCGACGACTCGCACCCCCGGCTCGAGCACGGTCACCTCGTCGAGAAGCAGGAAGGGGTCTCGGTGCGGGAGAATCTGCTCGATCTCCCGCTTGCCCAGAGGGGTCGCCTGCGTCACCCTCGGGAGGTCTCCTCGAGCGCGACGCGCAACCGCTTGCGAGCGCGGTGCACGTAGCACTTCGCCGTGCCGACCGGCATGCGGGCGACACGCGCGATCTCCTCGTACGTGAGGCCGAAGGCATCCCGCAGGACGACGGCCGCGCGCTGGTTCGCGGAGAGGCGCGAGAGCGCCTCGGCGAGCTCCCGGCGCACGTCGGTCAGGGCAGCCATCCTGGACGGGTCGCTCTCCTCCCCTGCCGGCTCGTCGTCGAGCTCGAGGAGCTCCGTCTGGCGCATGCGCTGGCGCGCGAGCCGGTCGCGGCAGGTGTTGACGACCAGCCGGTGGAGCCACGTGGCGAACTGGGCCTCGCCCCGGAACTGGCGCAGCCGCGTGCAGAGCTTCACGAGCGACTCCTGCGCCGCGTCGCGCGCCTCCTCGAAGTCCCCGACGAGCTGCGAGGCGATCCGCTGCACGCGCGGGGCGTAGCGCTCGACGAGCACGTCGAGTGCGCGGTTGTCGCCGTTCCGAGCCTTGCTGACGAGGTCCAAGTCGCTGAGCTTCCTGTACGCCTGCGGCAGCCCGCGCAGGGGCTTCTCCTCGGTCTGACGGGCGGGCGCGGCGGCTGGTTGCACGGCGGCGGTAGTCTAGCCGCGCCCGTGCCGGACTCCCTCGCTCCGGGGGCCGTCGAGCCCCTTCTCAGCGGCCGCCTGGGCCGGCCGTACGTCTACGAGGAGAGCTGCGAGTCGACCCAGCGCCTGCTCGACTCGGACCTGCCCGAGGGCGCCGTCGCCGTCTGCGACGTCCAGACCGGTGGTCGTGGGCGGCTCGGCCGGAGCTGGGAGGCGCCGCCCCGCACTGCGATCCTCTGCTCGGTGCTGCTCCGGCCGCCGGCCGGACGGCGGACTGCGGAACTCTCGCTCGTGGGCGGCCTCGCCGCGGCCGAGGCGGTCGAGCGGGCCACCGGCCTCGCCGCGCAGATCAAGTGGCCGAACGACGTCATGCTCGACCGCCGGAAGGTCGCGGGCGTGCTCGCCGAGGGCTCCGACGACAGGGTCGCCCTCGGCGTCGGGCTCAACGTCAACCAGCGACGCGAGGAGCTTCCGGCAGAGGCGACCGTCGCGCCGGGGTCCCTGCGAACCGTCGACGGCGTCGTCCGCGACCGCGCTCCGGTCCTCGCCGACCTGCTCGCCGCGCTCGAGCGCCACTACGACCTCTGGCGCACGGGTGGACTCGCTGCGCTCTACGACGGGCTCGGCGCGCGCGACTTCCTCCGCGGGCGCAGGATCGTCGTGGACGGGGAGCGCGGATACGCCCTGGCCATCGACCGGCGCGGCCGGCTCGAGGTGCGGATCGACGGCGAGCGCCGCCTCGTCGAGAGCGGCGAGGTCCTCTTCGAGCGCTAGCCGGCCGCGACGTCCGCGAGGGCCGCGCGGCTTCGGTTTCCCGCGGCGTCCCTGGCGACGACCCGAACGATCCCGGCGGCCGCGCGCCGCCAGACGCGCGAGCGCCCCGCGGGGCGGTCGACGGTCACCATGGAGCCGTCGCGCCAGTCTCCCGTCCCGTACCAGACGCGGACGCGGGCTGCCTCGCTGAGGGCGATGCGGACCCGCGTGCCGCCGCCGACGAGCCGCGCCGAACGGATGCGGACGACGGGGCGCAGCGTGTCGACGGCGAAGCGGCGGTCGAGCGACCGGGTGCCGAGGGACGTCGTGGCGTGGACGCGCAGCGTGTAGACGCCGTCCGCCACGGCGTCGCCGTCGAGAAGCCCGTTCCACGTGCCCGCATGCATTCCGGCCGGGAGGCCGGCGCGTACGAGCGTCGCCACCCGCCGGTCACCGCGGTATACGCGGACGCGGACGTCGGCGGAACGGGTGAGCTCGAACCCGAAGGCGATCGCCTTCCCCCGCCGGTCCCCGTTCGGCGAGAGCGCCTCCCGAGAGAGCGTCAACCACCCGAGCGAGCGGTCGACGACGAGCGCGCGGCTCACGGTGCGCGTCTCGCTGCCTCTCGCGGCCGTGATCCGGACCGCGTAGCGGCCCTCGGCCACGGGCGCACCTCCCGCGGTGCCGTCCCACGTGACCGAGAACCTGCCCGGCGGCCGCTCCTTGCGCGCGAGAAGCGTGCGCACGGGCGAGCCTGCCGCACGAACGCTCACACCCACCGTCGCACGGGCCGTGACGGTGAACGAGACGCGAGTGCGCTCCGAGACGCCGTCGCCGTTCGGCGTCAGGACGGAGGGAGAAACGCGGACGTTCGTGACGGCGAGCGGAGGAGGCCCCGGAACGACTCCGCGAGCCGGGCGGACCTCGGCGCCGGAGGAGATCACGTAGGTGTAGCGGTCGAGGGGGGCCGACGACGAGTCCCAGGTCCAGTCGACCGCGGTCCCGCTTCCGCCGCCCTCGGCCACCGTGGCTCCGCTTCCGTCCCGCACCGTGACGAGCCACGGGCGCGAGCCGGAGAGGCGCGCCGTGAAGCGCACCGGGCCGCCGAGGCCGCCGCTTGCCTTCGGCGCGTAGAGCTTCGGGAGCCCGATCGTCGCCGCCGTACGCGCTATCGCGCCCAGCTGCCCGTAGAGCTTCGTCCCCGGGCAAGTCGTGTACCCCGTGTCCCGGTGACCCGAGATCGCGCGGAGGCGTACCGCCGTACCCGCCTCGTAGCGCTCGTTCCCGTAGGAGATCGCCGTGAGCGCGCTCACCGGGTCGACGTGCGCCACGTCCAGTCGCCAGGCGAGCAGCCGCTCGACGGCCGCGCGGCCGGCGCTCGAGACCGTCGTCGACCCGTACGTCCCGAGCACGGCCACGCCGACGCTGCCGGTGTTGAACCCTTTCGCGTGCGCTCCGATGACGTTCCGGTCGGTGCCGCCGGCGCGACCTTCGAAGATCTGCCCGTAGCGGTCGACGAGGAAGTTGTAGCCGATGTCGTCCAAGCCGTTCGCCACCACGTGGTAGCGCTGGATGCCGCGCACGATGCCGGCCGACTGCGCCTTCGTGTAGGAGTTCGTGCCCGCCGTGTGGTGCACGACGGCGAGGCGGAGGCGCTCCGCATACGACGGGGCGTCGCGTACGATCGACTCGTCGGCGTTCCACTGCGCGCGCCGGACGATCGCCGGGCGGGCGGGGCGGGCGGTCGCGGTCGCCGCGCGGGCGGCGGGCGGCGGCGCTGCCGCTGCCGCTGCCGTGAGAAAGAAGGCGCGCAGCCGCGTAACACGCCCGGCGAGGCGGTACTGGATCCACCGCGCGCGGCCGGTCCAGTACGGGTTTCCGAGCTTCCAGCCTGCGGTCGCGCCGCCCTCGCCGCTCGCGCTGTCGGGGAGGTCCTCGCCCTCCGGGCGGGCCGGCTTCCAGGCGCTCCAGACACCCGGGTCGCGGGCCGTCCGGAACGAGACTTCGCCGGGGCCGCGCCAGTGGAGCCCGACCATGTCGAAGGCGAGCGGGGCCGGGCGGGCGGGAAGCGCTCCCTCTGCGCCCGAGCTGCGCTCGACGGGAACCTCCAGCGCGACCATGCGCACGTCGGCGCCGAGCGCGGCGCCCGGTGCGGAGGCGACGACGAGTGCGGCTAGGGCGAGCGTGCGGCGCAGGGTCACGGGTGAAGCTGGTTCGTGGGTGGCGGGCGGTCTCGGGAAGCATCGGCCAGTCGGGCGCCGCGCTCAAGCGGCCCGTGCAACCCTGATAGAATCTTTACATCGGAAGTGCGTCTGTGCGGGGATTTTTTGCCTTCTGCGCCGTCCTTCTCGCCGCGTTCGCGGTGCCGGGTACGGCCTTCGGCCAGGAGAGGCCGCGCGTCCTCGCCGCCGAGTTCGAGAACGACATCAACCCGGTCACGCAGGACTTCCTGATCGGCGCGATCGAGCGGGCCGACGAGGAGGGCTACGACGCCGTCGTCCTTCTGCTCGACACCCCCGGAGGCCTGGACTCCTCCATGCGCGAGATCATCAAGGCGGAGCTCGCCGCCGACCTGCCGGTCGTCGTCTACGTCGCGCCGCCCGGGTCGAGGGCCGCCTCCGCAGGCGTCTTCCTCGCCATGGCGGCCGACGTCGCCGCGATGGCTCCCCAGACGAACATCGGTTCCTCGACGCCGATCGCGGTCGGCGGGGGCGAGATCCCGGACGACCTGCGCAAGAAGGTCGTGAACGACGCGGCCGCCTACATCCGCGAACTGGCCGAGGAGCACGGCCGCAACGGCGACTGGGCCGAGAGGGCGGTTCGCCA
This sequence comes from Gaiellaceae bacterium, assembly GCA_036260055.1. Lineage (GTDB taxonomy): Bacteria > Actinomycetota > Thermoleophilia > Gaiellales > Gaiellaceae > DASQWP01. Next base: position 7,964 of record DATAAQ010000150.1, read on the forward strand.
GGCGTCCAACATCGGCGCGCAGGAGGCGCTCGACATCGGCGTCGTCGACGCCGTGGCGCCCGACCTCCCGGCGCTGCTCGAGGAGATCGACGGGATGCGGACGCAGCCGAAGGGGCTCGTCCTCGACACCGCCGGGGCCCAGATCGAGCGGATCGAGATGTCGCTCTGGAAGCGCGTGCTCGACACGATCGTCGACCCGAACATCATCGTCCTGCTCATGTCGCTCGGCGTGCTCGGCATCACGGTCGAGATCTTCAACCCGGGGCTGATCTTCCCGGGCACGGTGGGCGCCATCGCGCTCATCGTGGGCCTCTTCGGCCTCCAGGTGCTGCCCGTCAGCTGGGCGGGCGTCCTTCTCCTCGTGCTCGCGGCCGGCTTCTTCGGCGCGGAGGCGTTCGTCGCGAGCCACGGCGCCCTCGCGCTCGCGGGCGCGGCCAGCTTCGTCGTCGGGGCGCTGATGCTCTTCGACCCGGCCGGTCCGGACTACCAGGTCTCCCTCTCGGTCGCCCTCGCGGTCGGCGGGACGATGGCGCTCATGACCGCCCTCGTGGTCGGCAAGATCGTGCAGGCGCGGCGGAGGCCGGCTCAGACCGGCCGGGAGGAACTCGTCGGCGAGGTCGGCGTCGTCCGCAGCGCGCTCCAGCCGAGCGGCCTCGTCTTCGTGCACGGAGAGATCTGGCGCGCCCGCTCGGAGGGCGAGCCGATCCCGGCCGGCACCACGGTGCGCGTCGAGGGCATCGAGGACGGGCTCGTCCTCGAGGTCTCGCGCGCGGACCAGGCCGCGGCCGTAGGATAGGCACGCCCGGGCGCCCCGCCGGAAAGGAGACAGGTGAACGCCGCCTTCATCGCCATCGCCGCAATCGTCGTCCTGCTGATCTTCGTGCTCTCGGCGTCCGTGCGGGTCGCGCGAGAGTACGAGCGCGGCGTCATCTTCCGGCTCGGCCGCCTGCACTCGCCTCCGAAGGGCCCGGGCCTCTTCCTCCTGATCCCGATCATCGACAAGATGGTGCGGGTCGACCTCCGCACGGTCACGCTCAACATCCCGCCGCAGGAGGTCATCACCAAGGACAACGTCCCCGTACGGGTGAACGCGGTCGCCTACTTCCGGATCATCGACCCGGAGAAGGCGATCGTGCAGGTGGAGAACTTCATGGTCGCGACGTCGCAGATCTCGCAGACGACGCTCCGCAGCGTGCTGGGCCAGCACGTCCTCGACGAGCTCCTGTCCGAGCGGGACAAGATCAACGCGATCCTCCAGGAGATCATCGACGAGGCCACCTCTCCCTGGGGCATCAAGGTCTCCATCGTCGAGGTGAAGGACGTCGAGATCCCGAGCGGGATGCAGCGGGCGATGGCCCGCCAGGCGGAGGCGGAGCGGGAGCGGCGCGCCAAGGTGATCGCAGCGGAGGGGGAGTTCCAGGCCTCCGAGCGGCTGAAGGACGCGGCGCAGGTCCTCGCGGTCAACCCGATGGCGCTCCAGCTCCGCTTCCTGCAGACGATGCTCGAGATGAGCTCCGAGCGCTCGACGACGCTCATCCTCCCGCTGCCGATCGAGCTCTTCGGCCCGCTCCTGAGCGGCCGCGGCGGCGGAGAGACGACCTGAGCCCGTCCGAGGGCGCTCCACCCGAGCTTCGCCACGACCCCCTCTCCGGGCGGTGGGTGGTCGTCGCCCCCGCGCGGGCCCGGCGCCCGGGGGCCCCGCGCGCCCGGGCGGAGCCGCAGCGGGCCGACGAGGAGGCCGGATGCCCCTTCTGCGAAGGGCGCGAGGGCGCGACGCCGCCCGAGACGTTCGCGCTCGGGCGGCCCGGGCGCGCGCCGGACACGCCGGGATGGCAGGTCCGCGTCGTGCCGAACAAGTTTCCGGCGTTCGGCCCCTGGCCGCGCGAGGGCGATCGCGCCGAGGGGCTCTTCGCCCGCCGCGCCGCCGTCGGCCGCCAGGAAGTGGTCGTCCACTCGCCGCGCCACGTCCGCTCCCTCGCCGAGCTCGGCGCGCGCCAGCTCGCGTCCGTCGCGGCGGCATGGCAGGCGAGGGCCGCGGCCGCGCGGGACGAGGGGTTCGCCCACGTGCAGGCGATCGTGAACGAGGGCCGGGGAGCGGGAGCCAGCCTCGCGCACAGCCACTCGCAGCTCGTCTGGCTCGAGGAGGAGCCGCCGCTCGCCGCGCAGGAACGGCGGATGCGGGCCGGCACGGACGGCTGCCTCCTCTGCCGGCTGCTCGCCGAGGAGCTCGAGCAGCGCATTCGCATCGTCGACGCGCGGGACGGCCTCGTGCTCCTCTGCCCCTTCGCGGGACGCCAGCCGTACGAGATGATGGTCGCTCCCACCGAGTGCGCGTCCGGCCCCTGGGAGGGGGAGGCGCTCGCGGCCGCCCTCGAGCTCGCCGCCGACGGGCTCCGCCGTCTCCGCGCCGCCGAGCCGGACCCGCCCGTGAACCTGTGGCTCCACGGCGACGGTCACTGGCATCTCGAAATCGTCCCCCGCTTCACCGTGCTGGCCGGGCTCGAGCTCGGCTCCGGCTACTTCGTCAACACGCTCGCCCCGGAGTCGGCGGCCGGCGTGCTCCGGGAAGCGTGACCGCGGGCGGGTCCTACGCCTCTCGCAAGCGGGCGCCCTGCTCTGCCTTGAACCGGCGCGCCGCCTCGATGGCGGCCGAGAGGCTGAGCCCCTTGTCCTTCCCCTGCTTGATCAGCATGACGGTCTCGACCGCATCCATGTCGTAGATCCGCTGCTTCTTGCCCTTGGTTCGAATCTGCGCCTTGTTCGTCCAGTAGTCGAGCTGCATTTTGGAGATCCCGGCGACCGCG
>DATAAQ010000151.1:0-18167 GCA_036260055.1 Gaiellaceae bacterium
GCGACCCGCCCGTCAGCCGCCACGGACGGGGCTTGCGAGCCGACGGCGCCGGCCGAGCGCACGCCTGGAGATCGCGGAATCCCGGGCCGCGATCGACGAGGCCTTGACATCAGCTCGACCTCTAGCCGTCTAGAGCGTGTACGAGTGAGAAGCGACTACCCGCGCTCGATGAGCTCGACTCGGTAGGAATCCGGGTCGCGCACGAAGCAGATCAGGGAGCCGCCCTCGCGCACCTGGTAGGGCGGGCGCTCGGGCTCGATCCCCTTCTCGGCGAGCGCCGCGAGCGTCTCGTCGAGGTCGTCGACCGTCAGCGCCACGTGGCCGTACCCGGTGCCGATCTCGTACCCGCCCTCCGGCGTCTCGAAGTTGTACGTCAGCTCGAGCTCGGGCCCGTCCTTGCCCGGGATGCCGAGAAAGTAGTTCACGGCCTCGTCCCGAATGGGCAGCTCGCGCCGCTTCTCGAGCCCGAGCGCCTGGTAGAAGGCGAGCGAGCGCTCGGGGTCGGTGATCCGGTAGCAGGTGTGGATGAGCTCCATGCGCGCGATCCTAGCCCCCTCGGGCCTCGCGGTGCGGAGCTTCGCCGCCCAGTAGTCGCGACTCACGAGCCGGCGGTGCCACGGCCGCCCCCAGCGGTCGGGGTCGAGCCCGGCGGCGGAGAGGAACTCGCGGTCCCCCTCGTCGAGCGAGTCGAAGTAGAAGACGCCGTAGATGTCGAGGTCGTTCTTCATCTGCGAGCGGAGGAGGGAGAGCTCGCGCATCCTCCGCCTGCCCTCCGCCTCCCGGCCGGGCCGGCCGTCGCCGCTGAGCGCGTACCGGCCGAGGCGGTCCTTCGCCTCCAGGTACAGCTCGCGGGTGTCGTGGGGAAGCAGCATCCCGTTGCCGCCCTCGAAGTACCACGCCGTCATCTCGGCATGGAGCGCGGCGGCTTCCCCCGGCTTCAGCGGAGGCTTGTGCTCGGGCGGGTCGAGCCGCGACGGCCGCGCCACGAGCATGTGGCTCCAGAGCTTCCGGTAGGCGTCGACCCGCTGCTCCGCGATCCGCAAGCGCTGCTGCCGCCGGAACCCGTGCGCGAGGTACAGGCCGACGACGGCGACCGCCGTCGTGACGAGGAGCTCGGCCACGCCCATTGCGGCCCCATCCTCCGCCCCCTACGGACGCGAATCAAGAGGCGGCGCGTCGCCCTCGAGATCCTCGCGCAGGAGACCGAACAAGACGCCGTCCACCCACTGGCCGTGGCGCCGGTACGCCTTCCGCCTGACACCCTCGCGGACGTAGCCGCTCCGCTCGGCGTGACGGATGGCGCGCTCGTTGAACCCGTAGCACTCGAGCTCCAGCCGGTGGTAGCCGAGGTCGAAGATCAGGTGGCGGGCGAGGAGCCGCGCCGCCTCGTCGGCGAGGCCGCGGCCCCGGAAGTCCGGGTGCAGCATGAGCGAGTAGAGGTGCGCGATGCGGCTCCGCCGGTTCCTCACCTCGAACGCCATCACGCCGACCCGCACCTCGTCGACCTCGAGGACGAAGCGGCCGTAGTGGTCGGGGTCCTGCTCGGCCCTCTCGACCTCGGCGGCGAGCGCCTCGCGGTCACGCGCCGAGACGGCCGCCATGAAGGGCTCGACGTCCTCGTGCGTCGCGAGAGAGAGCATGAAGTCGACGTCCCGGGCGCCCGCCCGCCGGAGGGCGAACCCGTCCCCCTCGAGGCGCTCGCTCACGGCCGCGGCGTGGCGGCTGCCGGCTGGCGGCCGCGCGCGAGGCGGAAGACGCCCGAGCCGAGCGCCACGCCGGCGAGGATGAGGACGAGCCCGAGCGCGGCGTTCAGCGTGATCTCCTCCGAGAGGAAGACGACCCCGTAGACGAGCGCGAAGGGCGGGAGGAGGTACGTGACGAGCGAGGCGCGGGAGGCGCCGTAGCGCACGAGCATCCGGTAGAAGAAGATGAGGGCGATCGCCGTTCCGGCGAGCCCGAGCGCGGCGACGGAGCCGAGCGCCTGCCAGCTCGGCACCTCGTCGGGCAGCTGCAGGAGGGCGAAGGGAAGGAGCAGGACGGCGGCCGCCACCGACGAGGCCGCGGTGATCACGAGCGCCGACGTCTCCGGGAAGCGGTGCTGCGTGTAGAGGTTGGCGATCGCGTAGGAGAGCGAGGCGACGACGACGGCGAGCGTCCCGGCGATCGCCCACCAGCCGCCCTCGGGGTCGAGGCCCGCGAGCACGCCGACGCCGGCCAGGCCGAGGAGGACGCCGGCGAGCCGGGTCCCGGTCACCCGCTCGCTCGGCCGGAAGCGGATGGCGAGGAGGGCCACGAAGATGGGCACGGAGGCGTTCGCGATCGCGGCGATGCCCGAGTCGACGTGCTTCTCGCCCCAGGCGATGAGCGTGAAGGGGATCGCCATGTTCGCCGCGCCGAGCACCCAGGCGCCGGAGCCGGTCGCCCGGAGCTCCGCGAGGGCCCGCGAGCGTCCGAGGCGGATGACGACGAACGGCACGAGGACGAGCGCGGCGAGCACGAGGCGGAGCTCCATCATCGCGGTCGGCTCGATCTCGTCGACCGCGACCTTGATGAAGAGGTACGACGCCCCCCAGATCCCGGCGACGATGAGGAGCAGCGGGACGTAGCCGCGGACCATGGCCCTACGCTAGCGGTCGCGGTCCGGACCGGGCGCTAGAGTTCGGCTCTCCTTTGCACCCGGTCGCCGCACAGCCGCTCCACCGCGCGCTCGGCCTCACGGACGGAGAGTACGACCGCATCGGGAGCCTCCTGGGCCGCGAGCCCAACGACTTCGAGCTGGGCGTCTTCTCTCTCCTCTGGTCGGAGCACTGCGGCTACAAGCACTCCGCCCTCCTCCTCGCGCGGTTTCCCACCGAGGGCGCGGCCGTGCTCCAGGGCCCGGGCGAGAACGCGGGCGTCGTCGACCTCGGCGAGGGGGAGGCGTGCGCGTTCAAGGTCGAGAGCCACAACCACCCCTCCGCGGTCGAGCCGTTCCAGGGAGCGGCGACCGGCGTCGGCGGGATCCTCCGGGACGTCGTCGCCATGGGGGCCCGGCCGGTCGCGCTCCTCGACGGCCTCCGCTTCGGCGAGCCGGGCTTCGCGTTCGAGCGGGCGGTCGCCGGAATCGGCCACTACGGGAACTGCGTCGGCGTCCCGACGGTCGGCGGCGACACCGTCTTCGACCGCTCCTACGCGGGCAACCCGCTCGTGAACGCGATGTGCGTGGGGCTGCTCCCGGTCGAACGCCTGACGCGGGCGCGTGCGGGAGAGCCGGGGACGCCGGTCGTCCTCATCGGCGCGACGACCGGGCGGGACGGGATCGGCGGCGCGAGCGTGCTGGCGAGCCAGGAGCTCTCGGACGAGGACGAGGACAAGCGCCCGACCGTCCAGGTCGGTGACCCGTTCACGGGCAAGAAGCTGATCGAGGCGAGCCTCGAGCTCGTCGAGGCCGGCCTCGTCCGCTCGCTCCAGGACCTCGGCGCGGCCGGTCTCGCCTCCTCGCTCGCCGAGATGGCGGGCCGCGGCGGCGCGGGGATCGACGTCCACCTCGACCGGGTTCCGCTGCGCGAGCCCGACCTCGAGGCGGTCGAGATCATGCTCTCGGAGAGCCAGGAGCGGATGGTGCTGACGACGGAGGACGTGGGCGAGGCGGAGGCGATCTGCAGGAAGTGGGAGCTCGAGTTCGCCCTCATCGGCGAGGTGACCGACAGCGGGGAGCTGCGGGCGTTCCACGACGGCGGGCTCGTCGGCGCCATTCCCGTGCGGCACCTGACGGACGGATGCCCGCGTTACCGCGTGGAGACGCGCGCCCGAGCGCCCCAGCAGCCGATCCAGCACCCGCGCATCGAGCCGGGCGCGAGCGAGCTCCTCGACCTCCTCGCGTCGCCGAACGTGCGGAGCCGGGCGCCGGTGTACGAGCGCTACGACCACCTCGTCGGCTCCCGGACCGTCCGGCGGCCGGGGCTGGACGCGGCCGTCCTCCGCCTGCGGCCGTCACTGCGCGGCCTCGCCGTCTCCCTCGACGGCTCCGGGCGTGTCGCTGCGCTCGAGCCGCGGACGGGCGGCGCGCGGGCGGTCCTCGAGGCCGCGCGCAACGTCGCATGCGCGGGCGGGCGGCCGCTCGCCGTCACCGACTGCCTCAACTTCGGAAACCCGGAGAAGCCCGAGATCGCCTGGGAGCTCGCCGAGGCGATCGAGGGCATGGCGCGCGCATGCGAGCTCCTCGGCGTGCCGGTCGTCTCCGGCAACGTCTCGCTGTACAACGAGACCGACGGGCGCGCGCTCGATCCCACTCCGGTCGTGGGCTGCGTCGGGCTCGTCGCCGACGTGCGGCGCGTGCCTTCCCGCTGGCGCGCCGGCGACGTCGTGCTCCTCGTGGGCACGGCGCCGCTGTCGCTCGACGGCTCCGAGTACCAGGCGCGCTTCCTCGGCGGGCCGGCGGGGCGCCCGCCCGTCCCCGACTACGCCGCCGAGACCGCCCTCGTCGGCTTCCTCTGGCGCTCGGCGCCGCTCCTCGCCGCCGCCCACGACGCCTCCGAGGGCGGTGTCGCGGTCGCGCTCGCGGAGCTGGCGCTCTGGTCCGGGATCGGCGCGGAGGTCGAGCTCGAGCGGGACGCGGTCGCCTGGTTCGGAGAGGGCGGCGGGCGCGCGGTGGTCGCCTGCGCGCCGGAGCATGTCGAGCGCCTCGAGGGCATCGCCCTCGCGCGCATCGGCGTCGTCGGCGGGCCGCGGCTCCTCGGCGTCGGGCTCGGCGAGCTCCGCGAGGCGTACGCGGGAGGGCCGGCCTAGTGTGCGGGGTCTTCGGCATCCATGCGCCGGGGCGCGACGTCGCCCGCCTCGCGTACTTCGGGCTCTTCGCGCTCCAGCACCGGGGGCAGGAGTCGGCGGGGATCGCGGTCTCGGACGGCGACCGCCTCACGGCTCTCAGGGACATGGGCCTCGTGACACAGGTCTTCTCGGAGCAGAAGCTGCGCGGCCTGCGCGGGCAGACGGCGATCGGGCACAGCCGCTACTCGACGACCGGCTCCACGCACTGGGCCAACGCGCAGCCGATCGTCCAGCACGGTCCGGCCCGGACCGTCGCGCTCGGGCACAACGGCAACCTCACGAACACCGGCGAGCTCCGCGCCGAGCTCCTCCGTGCGGGCGCCCGCCTCTCCTCCACGTCCGACACGGAGGTGATCGCGGCGCTCGTCGCCCGCGACCCCCGTCCGCTCGCGGAGGCGGTCGGCGCGACGATGGCGAAGATCGAAGGCGCCTTCTCCGCGGTGCTCCTCGCGGAGGGGAAGCTCGTCGGGTTCCGCGATCCCGACGGGATCCGCCCGCTCGTGCTGGGCCGCCTGGGCGACGACTGGGTTCTCGCCTCGGAGACGTGCGCGCTCGACCTGATCGGCGCCGAGGCCGTGCGCGAGCTCGGCCCCGGGGAGCTCGTCGTGGTGGACGAGGGAGGCTGCCGGACCGAGCAGGCGGTCGCGCCGCGCGGCGGCGGCGCGCTCTGCATCTTCGAGTTCATCTACTTCGCCCGTCCGGACTCGAAGCTCCGGGAGGTCGAGCTCCACGGGGCCCGCGTGCGCATGGGCGAGCGGCTGGCCGCGGAGGCGCCGGTCGCGGCCGATCTCGTCATGGCGGTCCCGGACTCGGGCACGCCGGCGGCGATCGGGTTCGCGCGGGCAAGCGGGATCCCGTTCCAGGAAGGGCTGATCAAGAACCGGTACGTGGGGCGGACGTTCATCCAGCCCGACCAGGGGCTGCGCGAGCACGGCATCCGCATGAAGTTCAACCCGCTGGCCGAGGTGCGCGGAAAGCGGGTCGTCGTCGTCGACGACTCGATCGTCCGCGGCTCGACGACCCGCCAGATCGTGGCGATGCTGTTCGAGGCGGGGGCGCTCGAGGTGCATGTCCGCGTTTCCTCGCCGCCGATCGTCTCGCCGTGCTTCTACGGGATCGACATGGCGAACGAGGACGAGCTGATCGCGGCCGGCCGCTCCGTCGAGGAGGTTCGGGCCGAGCTCGGCGCGACGTCGCTCGCGTACCTCTCCCTCGACGGGCTCCAGGACGCGACCCGCCGACCGGAGGGGACGTTCTGCCGCGCGTGCCTGACCCGGAGCTATCCCACCCTGATCCCCGACGACCTGCGCCTGGCGAAGCTCCGCTTCGAGCCGGCGCACGCGTAGAGGGGTCCGGCGAGCCGGGAGCTGCCGGCGGGCCCGCCGCACCGGCCCGCCGGCAGCCGTTGCCGCGAGCCTCGCACGTGGAGCACCGCCTCGGCCATCGGGTTAGCCGCACGCTCCGCGTACGGCTGTCCGCACAGGCTCGGGCCCGTCAGCCCGACGTGGACGTGGACGGCCGCGTCCGGGGGCCTGACCCGGTGACGTGGCCCTCTCAGGCGAGGGCGCGGGTCGCCGCGGGAGCGCGGAGGAACGCCACGCCGAGGAGGAGGGCGGCGGCCAGGGGCACGAGCCCGATGGCGGCGAAGCCGAGCGCCTCCGCGACGCCGCCTCCGGCGGCGGGGCCGGCGATGTAGCCGAGCGCCCATACCTGCGACCACACGACCATGGCGAGGACGATCCGCTCCACGCCGACGGACTCGAGGAGCACGCCGAGCGCCCCCGCCTCGCCGATGCCGATGCCGACGCCCGCGAGCGCGGCCGCGACGATCCAGGGGGCGATGCTCTCCGCGAGGCCCGCGAGGCCGATGCCGAGCGGGAGGAGGAACGCCGCCGCGAGCAACACCGCGCGCGGGGGGAGCCGACCGGCGGCGACGGCGCTCGCCCCCGCGACGACGGCCGTGCCGACGTAGAGGGCGGCGATCTCTCCCTGCCCGAGCTGCTCGCCAAAGTGGAGGGGCAGCGGGCCGTCGAGCGCACCGAGCGCCAGCGCGACGAGCAGGATGCCGGCCGAGGCGAGCCAGAACCCGGGCGACCGCAGCGCCCGCCGGTCCGAGAGGAGCGTCACCGGCCGGCCGGCCGGCCCGAGCCCCGCAAGCGCCACGGCCAGCACGACGACGACGCCGAGGTGGACGAGGAAGGGCGCGCGAATCCCGCCTGCGCCTCCCATCGCGGGCCCGGCGATGCTCCCGAGCGAGTACGCGGCGGTGACGCCCGCGAGGCGCCGGTACTCCTCGCCGGGATAGCGCTCGAGCACGGCGAACACGATCCCCATCCAGAGGCCGCCCGCTCCGATGCCCTGGAGCAGGCGCGCCGGGAAGTAGACCGCGAGGCCCTCCCCGAGGACGAACCCGAGGTCGCCCACGACCATCACCGCGAGGGAGGCCGCGAGGACGGAGAGGGCGCTGCGCCGCTGGACGCCGCGCCCGGCCACCGGATAGCCGGCGATCTGCCCCACGGCGAAGCAGGCGACCAGCGCGCCGATCACCCCCGGCCCCGCGCCCGTAGCCTCCCCGATCTCCGGGACGACCGGCGCGACGATGCTGTAGCCCGCGGAGTCGAGCGCCCCGAGGGCCAGCAGGATGAGGTACGCCACGCGGCGCGGTCGCTACTCGAGCCCGCCGACGTCGAGCACGACCGTCTTCAGGTCGGTCATGTCGAGCATCGTGTAGCGCCCGCCGATGCGGCCCCATCCGGTTCGCGTCCCCGACGCGCCGCCGAACGGCTCGTGCGCCTCCCAGTAGTCGGTCGAGTCGTTCACGACGACGTTGCCGACGCGCAGGTTGTCGAGGTAGCGGAAGGCCCGCTTGAGGCTGCGCGTGTAGACCGCCGCCTGGAGGCCGAGGTGCGAGTCGTTCGCCACGGCGAGCGCCTCGTCGTCGTCCTCGACCGAGATCAGCGGCACGATCGGCCCGAACGTCTCGTCGCGGTTGATGAGCGTGTCGACTCCCACGCCCGTGACGACCGTCGGCTGGTAGTAGAGGCGCGTCGGGCGGCCGTCGTCGCGCGACCCGCCGAGCACGACCTCGGCGCCCTTGTCGAGCGCGTCCTCGAGATGGCGGTCCATCTTCGCGGCGGTCGGCTCGTTGTTCAGCGGCCCGACGAGCGTCCCCTCGTCGAACGGGTCGCCGAGCGTCCAGCCCTCCGCCTCCTTCACGACGGCCGTGAGGAAGTCGTCGTGCACGCGGCGGTCGACGAGCACGCGCTCCGTGGCGCAGCAGACCTGCCCGGCGCAGAAGAAGCCGCCGAAGACGGCTCCCTTGGCGGCGGCCTCGACGTCCGCGTCCGCGCAGACGACGACCGGGCCGTTTCCGCTCGCCTCGATGAGCGTCCGCTTGAGGCCGGCGGCGCGCACGATCTTCTCCGCCGTCGTGTGCGAGCCGACGAAGCCGACGCAGTCGACGTTCTCGTCCTGGATCAGCCGCTCGCCCACGGCGCCGTCGCCGTAGACGACGTTGACGACCCCCTCCGGTAGGCCGGCGTCGGCCATGACCTGCATGAAGTTCGCCATGGCGATCGGCGTCCACTCCGACGGCTTCATCACGATCGTGTTCCCGGCCGCGATCCCGGGCGCGATGAGCTCGACGGGGATGAGCGTCGGGAAGTTCCAGGGCGTGATCCCCGCGTACACGCCGTTCGGCTTGCGGAACGTGAGGATTCGCTTGTTCACGTCCTGCGAGGGGATGACCGCGGACTCCATCCGCTTCACGTCCTCGGCGGCGATGCGGAAGTTCTCCGCCGTCTCCTCGATGTCCGGGATCGCCTCGGCGACGTACGGCTTGCCCTGCTCGAGCGAGAGCTCGCGGGCGAACCACTCCTTGCGCTCCTCGATCGCGTCGGCGATGCGGTGGCACGCCTCCGCCCGCTCCCAGGCGGAGAGCGCCGCCCAGTGCGGCTGCGCCTCCCGCGCCGCGCGCGCGGCACGCGCGACGTCCTCGGCGCTCGCGTTCGGCGCGTCGGCGAGCTTCTCGCCCGTGACCGGGGAGATGATCTCGCGGACGCTCTCGCCCGAGGCGTCCACCCACTCCCCGCCGATGAAGTTCTGCAGCGTGCGCACCGTCGTCGCCATCTCCGGCCTCCCCTCAGACTCGTACGTTTACCCGCTCCCAGGCCTCGTCGAGCACCTGGCGCAGCACTCCGGTCATCTCGTCGAGCTCCGCCGGCCCGGCGACGAGCGGCGGGGCGAACTGCGCCGCGGTCTCGGCCCGGTCGTCGAAGCGCATGTAGACCCCGAGCTCGCGGGCGCGCGGCGTCAGGAACCCCTTGATGAGCTCGTCGCGCTCGGCCGGGGAGAAGGTCTCCTTCGTCTCCTTGTCCTTGACCAGCTCGAGCGACCAGAAGAAGCCGTCGCCGCGGAGGTCGCCGACCATCGGATGCTCGTCCACGAGCGCCTGGCAGCGGGCGCGGAACTCGCTCGTGTGCCCCTGCACGTGGCCGATCATGTCCTCCCGCTCCATGATCTCGAGGTTCGCGAGCGCGATCGCGCACGAGAGCGGGTGGCCGCCGAAGGTGATCCCGTGCGTGAAGGCGCGGCTCGGCTCGGCGAAGAACGGCTCGCTCACCTTCGGGGTCGCGACGACGGCGCCGAGCGGCGCGTACGCGGACGTGATCCCCTTGGCCATGGTCATCATGTCGGGCTCGATCCCGTAGCGGGTGCAGCCGAACCAGTCGCCGACGCGCCCGAACCCGCAGATGACCTCGTCCGCGACGAGGAGGAGCCCGTGCTCGTCGCAGATCTCGCGCACACGCTCGAAGTAGCCCGGCGGGGGCGTGATCGAGCCGGCCGAGTTCTGGACGGGCTCGAGCAGCACGGCCGCGACGGTGTCGGGGGACTCGTTCCGCACGATCGCGTCGATCTCGTCCGCGCAGCGGAGGGTGCACGACGGCTCCTCCTCGCAGTACGGGCAGCGGTAGCGGTACGGCATCGGCGCGCGCAGGCACCCGGGGAGGAGCGGCTCGAACTGCGAGCGGAGCGCCGGGCTCCCGTTGACCGAGAGCGCCCCGAGCGTCGTCCCGTGGTAGGCGCTCCTCCGGGTGACGAACTTGTAGCGGCCCGGCTCGCCGCGGAGCCGGTGGTACTGGCGGGCGACCTTGAGCGCCGTCTCGACCGCCTCGGAGCCGCCGTTGACGAAGAAGATGCGGCCGACGTCGATCGGGACGAGCTCGGTCAGCTTCTCCGCGAGCTCGAGCGACGACGGCGTGGCGAAGCCCACCCAGTTCGTGAAGAACGGAAGCCGCTCCAGCTGCCGCGCGGCCGCCTCCCGGATCTCGGGCCAGGGGCCGTAGCCGATGTTGACGCAGTAGAGGGCGGAGAGCGCGTCCAGGTAGCGGTTGCCCTCCCTGTCCCAGATGTAGCAGCCCTCCGCCCGGTCGATGACGATGCGCGCGTCCATCGCGCGGGTGAAGTGCTGCCAGAGGTGGTCGTTGGCGCTCATGCCGCCGATCCTATGAAATCCGCCTCGTGAGCACGACCGTCGAGGAGCGGATCTCGGCCGGCTACCTGCAGGAAGTCGTCGAGCGGCTCGCCGGCTTCCGCTCCCACCCGCTCGGCTTCCGGGTCGCCGGCACCCCCGAGGAGCGGAAGGCGGCGGCGTGGATCGCCCGCGAGATGCGCGGCCTCGGGCTGGCGGACGTCGTCGAGGAGCCCGTCCCGGTCGACGCCTGGCGGTTTCGCGGCGCCTGGGTCGAGGCGGAGGGGAAGCGCTACGAATGCGCCTCCATGGGCGGCGTCCCGGAGACGCCCCCTCGCGGGGTCGCCGGCGAGCTCCGCTTCGTCCGCCGCGGCGGGCGGCGGGAGCTGGACGCCGCGGGCGACCTCGCCGGCCGCGTCGTCCTGGTCGACTGGTGCGACGAGGGCCTCTGGCCGTACGACTTCGCGCTCGAGCTCGGACTCCGCGGCGCCGCCGCCGTCGTCGTCACCTGCTTCCCCGGCGGTCCCTACTACCAGGAGCCGGGCGCGCTCGGGACGTTCGACGCGATGTACCACGCGGACGCGCCGCCGCTCGTCACCATCCGCAAGGAGGACGCCGCGGAGCTGGCGGAGCGGGCGGGCGCGCGTGCCCGGGTCGTCCTCCGCGCGCCGATGCCCCGGGCGGAGGGGGCGAACGTCGTCGGGTACCTCGGCGGAGGGCGGCGGGGCGGGCCGCTCGTGGTCGCCGGGCACCACGACGGCTGGATGGGCGGCGCCGCCTACGACGACCTCACGGGCGTGGCGGCCACGCTCGGGCTGGCGCGAGCGTTCGTCGAGGCGGGCGAGCGCCCGCGGCACACGATCGCCTTCGTCTCGCACACGGCCGAGGAGTACGGGATCACCGACTCGCGCTACGACTGGTGCTACGGCGCCTGGTGGCAGGTCGTGGAGGAGCACCGCGAGTGGGCGGCCCGCGTCCCGTTCTACCTCAACGTCGAGGGCTCCGGCTTCCCCGGCGTCTTCGAGCCGGACGCGCCGCCCGAGCTGGCCGCTTGGGCGCGCCGCGTCTGCCGGCGGGCCGAGCGCGACGGGCTTCTCCCCTTCGGCTGGAGGCTCGGGAAGCCGACGACGTGGACCGAGGTGTGGACGTTTCTCGCGGCCGGCATCCCGGGGCTCAACGTCTCCACCTTCACGAAGGACTACGCCCGCACGCTCTACCACACGCAGTACGACACGAGCGACCGCGTCGACTTCGACTACCTCGAGAAGCTCACGCGCGTCATGGCGCGCTTCCTGCTCGAGGCCGACGCCGACCCGGACCGAATCCTCGACTTCGCCGCGCGGGCGCGCGACCTGCGCCGCGCAGGGTTCGACCGCGCCCTCGACCACGTCGAGCGCGGGCGCGGCCGGCGCGACTTCACGGCGCTCGCCCGCGGGCTGCACGGGCTCGACGCGAAGGACGAGCCGGCGTATCCGCACGAGCAGACCGCCCGAGACGTCGAGCGCCTCGAGGAGGGCCTCGAAGCCGTCCGGGCGGGGAGGCACGCGCGGGCGGCGCGCCGCCTCGCCGGCGTCGGGATCAACGCGCTCTGCGTCGACCTCTCGGAGGAGGCGTTCGCGCGGGAGCACGCGCGGCGGGGGAGGAACGCACCGCGCGTCTGCTGGGGCGCCCAGGGCGATCCCGCCACCGGGCCGAACCTCTGGCGGGAGCTCGCCTCCCTCCGGGGCGAGCCGGGCTCGCGCGCCCGTGGCCCGTGGATCGAGCGCAGCCTTGAGCGCCACCTGGCACGCACCCGGCGCGAGCTCGAGCGGCGGCTCGACCGCATGGAGGCGGCCGTCCGGGGAAAGCTCTTTCCGCTGCCGAGGGCCCGGCTCTGAGCCGCCGCGTGGCGGTCGTGGGAGCCGGCCTGTCGGGGCTGACGGCCGCGCGCCGTCTGCGACAGGCCGGCGTCGAGGTCGTCGTCCTCGAGGCCCGCGACGAGGTCGGCGGGCGGGCGCGACGCGTCGACGTGGGGGGGCTTCCGTTCGACGCCGGCTGCGAGGCGTTCGACGACGCCCACACGCGCCTGCTTGCGCTCGCGGCCGAGACGGGGGTCGCGACGCGTCGCGCGGAGCCGTGGAGCGCCCACGCGGAAGCGGCGCCGGCGGAGCTCGAGGCCCTCGAGGCGGAGATCGCCGCGCTCGTCGCGCGGATCGACCCCGCCCACCCCGAGGACGCGGACGGCGCGGGGGCGCTCGACCGGACGACTCTCGGCGCCCGCCTCGCGGATCTGGGCGCCTCGCCCGAGGCTCTGACCGAGGCGGAGACGCATTACGCGGTCGCCTCGTCCAGCGTGCCGATTGACGAGATGTCGCTCCTCGCCTACGCGGCCAAGCTCGCGGCCGGCGCCGCCCCCACCGGGCTGACCGTCCGCCTGCGCGGAGGCGCGACGGCCCTCGCCGAGCGGCTCGCGGCCGACCTCGACGTCCGCCTGAACGCGCCCGTGGGCGCCCTCGAGCAGGACGGGCACGGCGTGCTCGTCCGCCTCGGCGACGGGCGGGAGCTGCGCGCCGAGCGGGCGGTCGTCGCCCTCCCGCTCACGCTCCAGCGTGGGCTCCGCCTGCGGCCCGAGCCTCCGGAGCACCGGCGCCGCGCCCTCGAACGGTGCCGCTACGGGGACGTCGTGAAGACCGGCCTCGCATACGACGAGGTCCCGACCCGGGAGCTCCCGGAGCTGACCGCCGACGGGCTCCTCTACCGCCCGGACGACGAGGTCGAGCTCCTCGCGCACTTCGCCGGCTCCGGAGCGGCCCGCCGCGCCCGCCGGCTCGCCGCCGGCCGGCCGCGCGCCGTCGCCCGCGTGGACTGGTCGCGGGAGCCCTGGGCGCTGGGCAGCTACCTCGTCTTCGGCCCGGGCGACCTGACGAGCTGGGGGCGGCGCCTCGCCGAGCCGCTCGGCCGCGTCCACTTCGCCGGCTCGGAGGCGTCGAGCCTTCCGAGCTACGCGGAGGGGGCCGTGCGCGCGGGCGAGCGGGCGGCGGACGAGGTTCTCGCGGCGGGGTAGATTCGTCCGGTGCGCCGCCTCCTCTTCCTCGTCAGCGCGATCGTGCTCGTCGAGTCGACCTTCTTCGCCGTCCTCGCCCCCCTGCTCCCGCACTACGTGGACGAGTTCGGGCTCTCGAAGGCGGAGGCGGGCGCGCTCTCGGCCGTCTACGCGGCGGGCGGCCTGGCCGGCGCCATCCCGAGCGGGCTGCTCGCCGTGCGCGTCGGCGTGAAGCCGACCGTCCTCGGGGGGCTGGCGATCATCACCGCCACGAGCGTGGCTTTCGGGCTCGCCGAGAGCGCCTGGGTCCTCTACGGCGCCCGCTTCGGGCAGGGGGTCGGCAGCGCGCTCGCCTGGACGGGCGGGCTGGCGTGGCTGATCAGGGCGGCCGGCGGCGAGCGGCGCGGCGAGCTCATCGGAATCGCCATGGGGGCCGCCGTCGCGGGCGCGCTCCTCGGCCCGGTGCTGGGCGGGGTCGCCTCCCTCACCGGACCGCCGGTCGCCTTCGGCGCCGTCGCGCTCTGCGGCGCCGTGCTCGCCGTCTGGGCGTGGCGGATGCCCGCCCCGGCGCCCGGGGACGAGCCGCAGCCCCTCCGGGCGCTCTTCGCGGCCTTCCTGGAGCGGGAGATCGTCTCGGGGTTCTGGCTCGTCTCGCTGGCTGCCTTCCTGCTCGGCGTCATCTCCGTGGTCGCGCCGCTCCGCCTCGACGAGCTGGGCTGGGGGGCGCTCGGGATCAGCGCCGCCTTCCTCGTCTCGGCGGGCGTCGAGGCGGCGCTGAACCCGTTCCTCGGCCGCTGGTCGGACCGCTACGGACGCCTCCTACCCGTGCGGGCCGGGCTCTTCGCCTGCATCGCCGTCTCGGTCGTCCTCCCCTGGGTCGACGTCCGCTGGCCGGCGCTCCTGCTCGTGATCGCGGCCGGGATCGCCTACGGCGTCTTCTGGGTGCCCGGCACGGCCCTCCTCTCGGACGGCGCGCATACGGCCGGCCTCGACCAGGGCTTCGGCTTCGCGCTCCTGAATGTCGCCTGGGCCCCGGCGAACGTGGTCGGCGCGGGGCTGGGAGGCGCGCTCGCCGGCGCGACCGGGGACGCGGGCCCGTACCTCCTCGTCGCGGCGCTCTGCCTCGTGACGCTCGCGGCCGCACACCGCGCGGCGCTTGACGGGCGCCCCGCCGCGCAGACAGGATCCGTGTAGTGGCCACTCCCCCCGAGGTCATCCCGCTCTCCGCCGTGCCGGTGATCCCGGCCGACGAGGCGCCGACGAAGGTTCGGATCGCTCGCCTCGTCACGCGCGAGCGCTGCGGCTCGAACCTGCTCCTCGGCGCCTGCTGGATGGATCCGGGTGAGGAGACCAACGTCTGGTCGTTCACGGACGACGACCGCACGGCGGAGGGCGACACCTGGTACGGCCCGGTCGACGAGACGTACTTCGTCGTGCGCGGCCGCCTGCGCCTCACCTGGGACGAGGGTGAGCTCGACATCGGTCCCGAGGACGCGGTCTATCTCGCGCCTGGCTGGAGCTACAAGCTGCGCAACGTCGGCGACGAGCCGGCCTTCTTCGTCTACGGCATGGCCCCCGCTCCGGTGTAGCGTGCTCCGCTAGGTGGCCGGGGACCTGCACGTCTTCTGGCACGGCGACGCTCTTCTCCACGACACGGGAAGCGGCGTCTTCGAGCACCCCCCGTTGCCGCTGCTCGCGATTCCGGAGCTCCACCCGGAGAACGCCGTCCGGATACGGAACATGAAGGCGATCCTCGAACGGGGGCCCCTTGCGGAGCGCATTCGCTGGCGCCGCGGACGCCACGCGACGGGCGAGGAGCTCGGCCTCGTCCACGATCCCGAGTACGTCAAGTCGATTCGCGAGTTCTGCGCCGCGGGCGGCGGCACCCTCACGTGGTCGACGCCGGTCTCCCGGGACTCCTGGGAGGCCGCCCTCGCCGCGGCGGGAACGACCCTGGCGGCGGCCGACGCGGTCCTCGCGGGCGAGGCGCGGGCCGCGTACGCCCTCGTCCGTCCGCCCGGACACCACGCGCAGCCGGCGCAGGCGGACGGCTACTGCCTCTTCTCCAACGTCGCCCTCGCGGCGGAGCACGCACGACGGCGGGGTGTCGAGCGCGTGGCGGTCGTCGACTGGGACGTCCACCACGGGAACGGAACGCAGGAGTGCTTCTACGAGCGGAGCGACGTCCTTACGGTCTCGCTCCACATGCGCCACGGCTCGTGGGGCCCCGCGCATCCCCAGACGGGTGCGCCGGACGAGGTCGGCAGCGGGTCCGGCGCGGGCTACAACGTGAACGTCGAGCTCCCGCCGGGCACCGGCGACGGCGGCTACCTGCGCGCGATGGAGGAGATCGTGACGCCGGTCGTCGACGCCTTCGCCCCGCAGCTCCTGCTCGTCGCGTGCGGGCAGGACGCCAACCAGTTCGACCCGAACGGCCGCCAGTGCGTCTCGATGGAGGGCTTCCGCCTTCTCGGCGAGGCCGCGCGCGTGCTGGCCGACCGGCACTGCGGCGGGCGGCTCGTGCTCGCGCAGGAGGGCGGCTACGCGCGTACGTACTCCGCCTTCTGCCTCCACGCGACGCTCGCCGGCGTGCTCGGCGCCGACACCGGCCTCGAGGACCCGTGCGCGTACCTGCCGGACGACCCCGCCCACGCCGACCCCGAGCTCGCAAGCGTGCGGGCCGCGCTTTCCGCATACTGGCCCCTGTGAGGGCGCTCCTCGTCACCGCCGCGCTCGGCCTCGCCGTCGCGGCGTGCGGCGCGCAGGAGGAGGCCGCCACGCAGGCCGCGCCGGCGACGCTCCCGGCTGCCGCCCTGCCCGAGCTCGCGAGCACCGCGCGCACCCTCGACGCCGAGGCGCTCGCGGCCGACGCGCTCGAGCCGGAGCGGCTGGCCGCCCTCCTCCGGGACTCGGGGTTCGAGAGCGGGCGCGAGCGCGAGTTCTCGGGCAAGACGAAGACGTGGGACCGCGTCGTCGCGAGAGCGCTCCGCTTCCGGAGCGCCGAGGGCGCCGAGGCCTACCTCGACTGGCTGGGCGCGCACGGAAACGACCTCCTCGGCCGCGCCGTTCCGGCCAAGATGGCTCCTCCCGGAGAGTCGGGCGTCGCCTTCGTACTCGCCCGCTGCGGGACCTGCAAGAAGGAGCTCCCCACGTTCCTCTCGGGCTGGCGGCGCGACGAGCTCGTCCTCTTCCTGCTCGCGGCCGGCTCCGGTGGGAACCCGGAACGCTTCGGCGAGCTCGTCCGCGACCTCGACGAGACCGGGCGGCGGGCGTGAGCGTCTCCGCCGTCAGGGTCGCCTGCGTCCAGGTCGCACCGGTCGTGGGCGACCTCGCGTCCAACCGCCGCCTGACGCGGGAGGCGGTCCGCGAGGCGGTCGGCGCGGGTGCACGCCTCGTCGTCCTCCCCGAGCTCTCGACCTCCGGCTACGTCTTCGAGTCGCCGGAGGAGGCGCGCGCCTGCGCCGAGCCGGCGGACGGGCCGTCGCTCGCGGGGTGGAGCGAGGAGGCGGCGCGCGGCGGCGCCGTGGTGGTTGGCGGATTCTGCGAGCTCGGAGAGTACGGGCGCCTCTACAACGCTGCCGCCGTCGTGGACGGCGGGGGCGTTCTCGGCGTCTACCGCAAGATCCACCTCTGGGACCGCGAGCGGCTCTTCTTCGAGCCGGGGAGCGAGTGCGCGCCCGTGCTCGACACGGCGGTCGGGCGGGTCGGCGTCGGAATCTGCTACGACCTCAACTTCCCCGAGGTGGCGCGCGGGCTGGCGCTCGCCGGCGCCGACGTCGTCGTCCTCCCCTCGAACCTTCCGCGCTTCCCCCGACCCGAGGGCGAGCGGCCGATCGAGGTGACGCTCGCGATGGCCACGGCCCACCTGAACCACGTCTTCGTCGCGCTCTGCGACCGCTGCGGGCCGGAGCGCGGGGTCGAGTGGGTCGGCGGAAGCGTCGTCTGCGACGAATGGGGCTGGATCCTCGCAGGGCCTCCGCCCGGCTTCGGCCCCGGCCTCGTCGTGGCCGACTGCGAGTTCGGGCGCGCGCGGGACAAGGCCTGGAACGAGCGGAACGACGTCTTCGGCGACCGCCGGCCGGACCTCTACCGCCTGGGCGACCCCGCCTCGGTCGCCTGACCCGCCCGGCGGGCCGCGAGCGTGCCCTCGAGGATCGCCTCCTCGGCGCTCCGGGGGCCGAGGCAGTCGCCCGCCTCGTGCACCTCGAGCCCCCGGGCCGAGAGCGTCTGCGCCAGGCCGCGCTCGGGCACGCGCCCGAGCGAGAGGACGAGCAGGTCCGCGGCCAGGGCCGTCTCCACCTCGGGCGCGAAGACGTTGCGGAAGCGGACGCGGCCGCGATCGGCGCCGTCCAGCTCGAGATGGTGCTCGATCCGGACGCCCCCGCGGTAGAGGCGGGCGGCGTAGACGTTCCGCTGGTACTGGTGGATCGTCTCGCCGAGCGCCGCCGAGCCGACGGCGAGGACGACGTCGTTGCCCGCGGCCGCGAGGACGTCCGCGCACGCCAGCCCGGCGGCGTCGCCTCCCCAGTCGGCGACGACGACCCGGCGCCCGTGCGGGCGCCCGCCGGCGAGCACCTCCCAGGCCTGGAGCGCCTCGACGCCGTCGAGCGCGACGTCGGGCTCGTAGGGGCGCGCCCCGGAGGCGACGACGACCGCGTCGGGGGCGAGGGCGAGCACGTCGTCCTCCGCCGCCTCGACGCCGAGCCGCAGGTCGACCCCCTCCAGGAGCCGCTCGTAGTTCCACCGGAGCGACCGCGCGACCTCCTCGTGCATCGGAGCGCTTCCCGCGAGCGCGAGCTGGCCCCCGATCCGGCCGGCCCGCTCGAGGACGACGACCTCGTGGCCGCCGGCGCGCGCCTCCGCCGCGGC